>CALMWK010000077.1 GCA_937873375.1 Candidatus Bathyarchaeota archaeon | reverse complement strand
AAAACAAAACCATAATAGCGAATTCTCAACCAAAAACAGGGACAAAAGCGCGTTTTTCTCAACTGCAAATACTATCAACTCAGAAAGGTTAACCGCTTAGAAACAGGGAAAAGAGCACCTAAGTACTTGGAAGTAAAACGGTGCAGTCAGCAAAACCGTTAAATCAGGTGTTGCCGCTCCTTTTTGTATTATCAAGCAGCAGGTAACGACAACGGACTACGACACTATTATTGTTCGGTTCAGCGGAGAAATAGGCATTAAAAGCGAGTGGACAAGGCGCGTATATGAAAAACAGGTTTTACAAAACATCAAATATGCCCTGAAAACCAGCAGCCTGAAGCCTGAGAAAATAATACGCACCCGCGGAAGAATCTACATAAAAACACAAACACCAACACAAACCGCACAGGCACTAACACGAGTATTTGGAGTGTCCAGTGTTTCACCAGCCAAACAAACAACCTCAGACCTAAACGCAATAGCGGAAACAGCATTAACCATCGCAGAAGCCACAATACAGGAGGGCAAAAGTTTCGCTGTCCGGTGCCACCGTGTAGGCACACACCCGTACAGCAGCGTGGAGTTGTGTCGTGAACTTGGAGAAAAAATCCTGATTAAATTGGAACCGCGTAACCCAACCGTGAACCTTACAGCACCAGACATAACCGTGACTGTTGAAGTGCGAGATGCAGAAGCTTACGTTTACGCAGAAACCCTTCACGGTTCAGGCGGTTTCCCGCTGGGCACACAAGCAAAAACGGTTTGTCTTCTCAGCGGCGGAATAGATTCGCCCGTGGCCTGCTGGCTTGCGATGAAACGTGGAAGCCCAACAATCCCCATCTACGTTGATAATTCACCGTTCACAGATGACGCCGCCAAACAAAAAGCCATCCAAACCGCTAAGAAACTGCAAGAGTGGAGCGCAGGCTTCATCAGAAAAATTTACATTGTGCCCAACGGAGAAAACATGAAAAAAATTCAGCAGGAAGCTCCAGCAAGGTTCACGTGCCTGTTGTGTAAGCGGTTAATGTACCGTATAGCTGAGCAGATTGCACAAACCGAAAAAGCATACGGAATAATTACCGGGGAAGCTATAGGCGAGCAAGCAAGTCAAACCATGCACAACCTTTTCGCGATAGATGAAGCGGCAACGCTTTACCCAATTCACCGTCCACTGTTAGGTTTTGACAAAATTGAAACGGAAGCGGTTGCAAGAAAAATCGGCACCTTCGAAATCTCCATACAAAAAGCAAAGGGCTGCACTGCTGCGCCAAGTCAGCCTTCCACGCAAGCGAAGTTGCAAGCAGTGAAGGAAGCTGAAGAGAAACTGAACATTGCGGGAATGGTTCAAGCAGCTCTGCAAGCAACAGAAGTCTTAATTCTGTAAAGAAACGCTTTCTGAAAGCTTCACTCTTATTAGCAGTTGAAGCATATTTTCTACAAGATGTCATCTGCTGAAGTTGCGGTGCAAGTGTTCCGCAAGTTGGAAATCGAAGACCTGAAGATACTGCAGGTTATAGAAACAGGAATGAACAAACATGAGTTTGTTCCGAAAGGGCAGATATCTAGGTACGCTAAAGTGCCCCCGGAAAAGATAGACCGCAATATGGATAGAATTGACAAGTTAGGTCTCATTTACAGGATGCGGGGTGCCTACGTTGGGTACACGTTGAACTACGCAGGCTATGATTGTTTAGCCATAAACGCTTTTGTTAAAGCTGGAGTGCTTGAAGCTTTTGGGCAACCAATAGGTGTAGGCAAAGAGGCAGATGTTTACGATGCCCTAGACCCTAAAGGTGTGCGGGTTGCAGTGAAGTTTCACAGGTTAGGCAGAATAAGTTTCAGGCAGACTAGGCGCAAACGCGGGTACATTGCAGACCACGCGGGTTGGTTGTTTCAGTCGCGTTCAGCTGCGGAAAAGGAGTTTGAAGCGTTAAAGCTTGTTCATACTCATGGGGTTGCGGTGCCTGAGCCTATTATGCAGAATCGTCATGCCATAGTTATGGGCGTAATTGAAGGCGCAGAATTGTCTAAATGGAAAGGAATCGACGACCCAACTGCTGTTTTGAAGGAGATTTTAGTCAATGTTCAGAAGGCATATTTGGAGGCTAACGTGGTGCATGCGGATTTAAGCGAGTACAACATTATTTTGAAGCCTGACATGCACGTTTTGATTATTGATTGGCCACAATTCGTCACGTTGGAGCATCCAAATGCGATGGAGCTGTTAACTCGTGACGTGAAAAATATTTTAGATTTTTTCAGCCGCAGGTTTAAGGTGAAAGTTAGCATAGAGGAAGCTGTTGATTTTATAGTTGGAAAAGTTAGAACGTTAACGTTCTAGTGTCTTGTTGTGTCTAAAACTATGTAGAGGACGTTGTTTCCGCGAAGCAACACGTTACCGTAGTTGGTGAGCATTTGTTCTTCTTTGTATTCAGTTGCGCCTTCCAGAAGAATGTTCATGTGTCCGTCGACTTTGATCATTTTTCCCTTGTATTCGCAGCCGTTTTTGAGGACGACTTCAATGTTGCCATGTAGCTGTTTGATGAGAACATTCAATGGTTTCTTGCTCGGTTCCATTACAGCACCGTGGTCATTATAGTTGGTATGCATATGCACAACACCCCTTACGAGGTATAAAAGTTTTATCCAACTAGTTATTACGTCTGTTTAGGGAAAAGAGACTAAAAGTAAGTCAATATAAGACGTAGACGCATAAGCGGTAAATGTGGGCTATGCGCGGATAATAAAGCGGCAGTGGATAGAAGTCAACAGTGAGGAAAGATGTTGGAACAATTTGGACTTGTTGGGAGTCTGGTGGTCCTGATTGCAGCTTTACTTATTTTGAATAGAGCCAGTAACTTGACGATTAATAATGCGATAAACTTGGCAAGCGCCACAGGTTTGGGGAAGACAAAAGTGGGGTTCATTTTGGTTGCTTTTTCCACTTCTTTACCTGAGCTTTTTGTGGCTGTATTCGCTGTTTTAGCGCCAGCAACCGTGGGCATTTCAATAGGTAACGTCTTGGGCTCAAATATAGCAAATGTGTGTTTAATTCTTGGAATATGTTTGCTTGTTATGGCGGCAAAATACCCTGAAAGCTCAGGATTTTTCACCAAGATGACGAGGGAAGAAGTGGGCAGCCTCAATTTCGGTCTGCTCATTGCCTCGGTGGTTCCGCTGATTTTACTTTTTGTTGGATACTCAAGTCAGATAGTCGGAGTCATACTCATCACGATTTTCGCGTTCAACATGTATCAGCTTATGAAGGAAAGAAAAACCGTGGAAGAAATTTCAGAAGATGCTGTAAAAAAGAAGACAAGCACCTATGCGGTTATGTCTATTGTAGGGGCAATTGGAGTTGTCGCATGTTCCTATTTCATTGTGAATTCAGCTTCGTTTTTGGCGACAAGTGCAGGCATCCCAACAGTCGTTGTCGGCGCTACGCTGGTGGCCTTTGGAACAAGTGTCCCAGAACTAGCCACAAGCCTTGCGTCTGTTCGTAAAGGTTTCTTAGATCTTGCTTTTGGCAACATAATAGGAAGTTGCTTCTTTAACATCACTTTGATTTTAGGAGTAACCTTCTTGGTTTCACCTTTTCAGGTGGAATTAACAGCTTTTTCAGACGTAATCATTTTTTCGCTAATAGCTAATCTTGTATTATGGTACATCTTACAGAATAAGAGAGTGAGCAGGCGCGACGGAATATTTCTGCTTATGATTTACGCAGTATTTTTGGCAGTCAGTTTTGGCAATGCCGTATAGAATGCTGCATTAACATCTTTGAAGCGGACCTAAGTTTTCTACGCTGGTGGCTAGTTGCTCTCGGCGACTATATCCCCCTCTATTTATAGATTCTACTGGTGTGTAGACTGCTGTTTGACTGGCAGAAAGCCGAGAAACGCGTTCTGTGGAGCCAAACCGCTACTATTTTTAGAATCAAAGTTTTCGAAAAAAGGCTTTCTATTGTCAGGGCGGTTGTGTTTTAAAGGAAAAAGAGAAAAAGAAAAAAGTTTTTCCCTCATGCGTTAATGCATGAGAGAGTTTCGGTGGTTTTATCGGGTCATTGCGCGTCTGAACACTGGCACTGCTATGGCAATCATGACTACTCCGAACACGATGAGCACTATCAGTTCAGTGGATATTGCGGGGATTCCTGCGCCCAGCACCATCACTTTCCGTAGAGCCTGCGAAGCGTAAGTCAACGGCAGAACTTGCGATATGCTCTGCATATACCATGGCATCTGCTGTATCGGGAAGAACACGCCGCTGAGGAACATCATCGGAAACATCAGCGTCATCATGAGCATCTGCGCTGTCTCTTGGTCCTTTGTGAAGGACGTTATCACTATGCCTAAACCAACGAAAGCAAAAACACCCAACAATAGCAAACCGAACACCAACAGAATGCTCCCTTGGATGGTGACGCCGAATAAGCCTACAGCTAACGCTAGTATTATTACGCCTTGGATGAGCCCTCTTGCAGTCTGACCCAGTGTCTTGCCAAGTATGATGGATAACCTGTTGATGGGTGCAACCATCATGCCGTCCATGGTGCCTATTTCTTTCTCTTGCGAAATAGCAACTGGAAGACCAGTCATGACGCTCATCATAACAGTCATAGCCATGATGCCGGGGGCGATGAAGTCGAAGTAGCTGGGGGTTCCAAGAACTACGCCTTCGGTTTGAACATTGTAGGGTTTCACAACTGCCAGAGAGTTGGTTGCGTTAATCGTTGGGCTGAGCATCTGAACGTTTTGTTGAGCTAACATGGTGCCCATTTCGTTGAAAACTGCCGACAAGGCTGCTTGAATTGTGGCTGAAATTTGGGGATTCGACTGGTCAGTTACAATGATTAGGGTACCCTGTTCGCCGTTCATAATGGAAGAGGAGAAGTTGCTAGGGATAATTATGCCGCCCTGCAATTCGCCCCTCTGAACCATGTCTTTAACGTCAGCCATGCTTGAGGCGTTGGAAAGAACCAGCATATGCGTCTGGTCGTTGATTTGCTGCAAACCCATGAGGAAAACTTGGCTTGGAAGAACAGAATTGCCGAAGCCTGCATCCTCGTTAACCAACGCAACAGGCATGTCGCTCAGACCACCACCGTTGGATGGATAAATGAAGCCAACCATAACCATCATAAACAGCGGCATCACTATGAGCAAAACTAGACCTAATCGGTTCCTAAACAGCTCCATAAGGTCTTTCCAAGCAATCCTTAAACTGTGTGAAAGAAGAGTTTTTGCGCCCATGTTACTCACCTTATTCTCCTTTGTTGTTGAGCGAAAGGTCCATGCTTTTCATTTTGTATCTTCTGGTCTGCACTATCTCGCACTTGATGCCCAGTTATGTGTAAGAAAACATCTTCAAGCGTAGGCTGAAGGTTTTCCATAGAACTTATTTTCCCATTTTTCTTCCGTATTGCATCTATCACGGAATCGAAAGCCTCGTCGCCGTGAACAAGAATCTTCAAAGTTGTAGAGTTTTCTTGTGTAACAGAATCTGTACAGTGAAGTTTTCGGATAGTTTCAATAAGTTCGGACGTGAGATTTGCAATATTCAAGTTTAATATCTTTGTATCCGCTCCTGAAATGATTTTTTTCAAATTCGCTGACGTATCAAGGGCGACGATTTTTCCCTGATCCACAATGGCTATGCGGTCACACAACAAATCAGCATCAACCATCATGTGGGTCGTTATGACAACCGTGGTGCCGTTTTCTCGGTTAAGTTTTTTAATGAATTCTCTAATCTCGACTGACGACTGAGGGTCCAAACCCAGTGTGGGTTCATCTAGGAACAACACGCGGGGCATGTTAAGCAACGCACGCACCACGTTCATTCTTTGGCGCATACCTGTCGAAAAAGTGCCCACTTGAGCGTTCTTCCACTTGGTAAGCTGAACCAACTCTAAAAGCTCGTCAACTCTCTTTGTTAAAACATCTTTTGGAATGTTGAAAAGACTCCCGAAAAACCACAGGTTCTCTTTAGCTGTTAAACGATTGTACATTATCATCTTCTCGGAAACAATGCCGATTAATTTCCGCACTTCCGTATCATGTTTGACGATGTCGTAGCCACCAATTGTGGCAGTTCCCTTTGTGGGTCTTGCTAAAGTAGACAGCATACGTAGGGTTGTGCTTTTACCTGCTCCGTTGGGACCGAGCAACCCGAAGACTTCGCCTTTTTTCACAGTGAAAGAGATGTTGTCGACGGCTGTGAATTTCCCGAAAGTCTTTGTCAGGTTTTGAACTTCGATTATGGATTCGTTTTCCATTGAGACCACCTCATTCGTATATATTTCAGTGCAATATATCGAAGCAAAATATAAGTATTACTACACGCACCATTAACTTTGAAAGTTGTATGCATCCAAACGTCGAAGACAGGACAACCGCAAACTGGATGAAGGAAGCACAGAAAGGCTACATACGCGTCGGGATACTCATTTTGCTCAGCAAGAAGCAGTCCCACGGCTACGAAATTATGAAGGAAATCAAAGATAAGACAAAAGGATTCTGGAGACCCACTGCTGGCGGTGTATATCCTGTTCTTCGTAGTCTAGAAAAAAGCGGATACATCAAAGGCGAATGGGTCACTCAGAACAACAGAAAAATAAAAGCATACAGAATTACCGAAAAAGGCAGACTCATCCTAAAGCACGCCATCATAAAACAAAACGAAATCGCGAACAACATAAACTCTCTTTTTGAGGCGTTCGCCAAAGATGTGCTGAACATTGAGCCGGAAAAATTTCCAATACCAGTCATGCCTGCGCCGTTCTCCGCTTTTCTTGAAGAAGAAACAGGAAAACCAATTGGAAAACTGAAGCAGCAGAAAAAACATCTGAGTAACCAAATTAAAATGCTTCAAGATGAGTTGCAGTCCATAAACAAAAAAATAGCTGAACAGCACAAAACAAACAACTAGAAAATGAGAAAGTAAGGTATAAGACCACTATTTAGAATGGGGCAGTTATGGGAAATTGCCTCTGCCGAGACCTTTAGCGTTGTCTTGGAGATAGCAGCTCCTGAAACTCGTGGTTCACTTCGCCGTATCGGTCTTGAATGGTCTTGTTTATTTTCAGCCAGTCCTCAAACACCATTGGCCACATCTCGCTATCCACCACACGCTTGGTCACGTATTCTTTCATAGGTCCTTCACGTTTGATGACACGTTTGTGCCAATCTATGTTGACTAAGCCGCCGCGCCGTAGGTGCTGTAGATTTTGCAGTACTTGGTCTGTGTCAATTGGGTAGCTTACACTGCTTGCAAGGTCTTCAATGAGGGAGTTAAATGAGATTTCATCCTCAACACGGAGACATACAACAGCTACTATTTCCTGTACAAGCCGCGCGTTTCTACTCAAATAGAGCACCCGCCGCTTCGGAATCAAAACCTGTTCTATACGGTAGGAGTGGCGCTTGTAGAACCACCGTTTAACCACTTCCACAAGCAGCAGATAAGCCACTATCAACACTGCCAAGATTGCCAAAAATGTTAGAGGAGGCTGCACGAAGCCAAAGTACAGGTCACCTAGGAATGTGAATGGAATTATCAAGGCTGCGGCAACAATGCTGAAGCTGCTTAGCAGCAGTAATTTGCCTGGTTTGCTCTTCCAGAAGGGTGATTTCCGTGTTCGTA
Organism: Candidatus Bathyarchaeota archaeon; assembly: GCA_937873375.1. Classification (GTDB taxonomy): domain Archaea; phylum Thermoproteota; class Bathyarchaeia; order Bathyarchaeales; family Bathycorpusculaceae; genus JADGNF01. Next base: position 54,826 of record CALMWK010000077.1, on the reverse strand, counting down.
TGACGAATATGACAAGCGCTTGCGTGCATAAGGACTCAAGGAACCATGCGGTTTGGAACAGGGCAATTTGCTCTGGCGGAGTGTTTACTAGTGGAATATTGAAAACAATTACCATTATGAAGAATGTCAAGAAGTCAAAGATGGAGCTCACGGGGCCCATAGAAATCATGAATCGCCTTATGAAGCCAATGTCCCATCGTTTCGGCTTTTCAACGTATTCTGGGTCTACGTTGTCGGTGGTTATGGCTGATTGGGACAAGTCATAAAGCATGTTGTTCAAAAGAATTTGAATTGGCAACATAGGCAAGAAAGGCAGAAACAGTGATGCCACTGCGACGCTGAACATGTTGCCAAAGTTGGAACTGACGCCCATCATGACGTACTTCATGGTGTTGCCAAAAGTCTTCCTGCCCTCCAGCACACCTTTCGCCAGCACAGTTAAGTCATTCTTTAAGAGAATAATGTCTGCGGACTCCTTCGCAACGTCCACAGCGTTATCCACAGAAACACCCACATCCGCCGTTCTCAGCGAAGGCGCATCGTTGATGCCGTCGCCCATGAACCCAACAACATGCCCGTTGCCTTTGAGCAGGTTAATTATGCGGTCTTTCTGAACAGGAGTCACCCGCGCGAAAACATTAGCTTCCTCAACTACTCGGGCTAAGGCGTCATCGTGCATCTGGACAATTTCACTGCCAAGGGCAACGCCTTTTATTTCGAAACCCAGTTGCTCGCAGGTTTTTCGGGCAACGAGTTCGTTGTCGCCTGTGAGAATTTTTAGCTCAATTCCTGCGGCGCTCAGCAGTTTGAGGGACTCCTTTGCCGTTTCCTTAGGCGGGTCAAGAAAAGCCACGAACCCTAGGAAAATCATGTTGCTTTCGTCGTTCACGGAGTAAACGGCTTTTTCTTCCTTTAGCTTCTTGTATGAAACACCTAAAACCCTGAAGCCTTCGGAGCTCAAATCGAAGTATTTCTGTTCAGCTTTCTTTCGGAGCTCTTCAGTTAAGTCAAAGTTTAAGCCGCCGATTTCGCAGTATGAAGAAACTTTGAGGATTTCTTCAGGGGCACCTTTGGCTATGAAGAAACGTTCTCTGTCCTTTTCTACTACAACGCTGAGGCGGCGTCGAACGAAGTCGAAGGGGACTTCATCAATTTTCTGGAAACCACTTATGTCCTGTTCTTCATGAACAAGTATAGCCTCATCTAGCGGACTCTTCAGTCCAGTCTGGTAGTAACTGTTCAAGTAGGAATGCAAGAGCACTTTGTCGTCGTCTTTTCCTTCAGCATCCACATGCAACACAAGGGTGATGCGGTTCTCTGTGAGCGTCCCAGTTTTATCTGTGCACAGAACGTTCATGCTGCCAAAGTTCTCGATAGACGCCAACCGCTTGACTATGACGCCTTTCTTGGACATTGCGATGGCTCCCCTAGAAAGGTTCACCGTGATGATCATGGGCAACAGTTCAGGAGTCAAACCTACCGCAAGAGCCACGGAGAAAAGCAACGCGTTCAGGATACCGTTGGTGTCAGGATTACGAAGCGCGTTTATCAAGAAGACAAACAGCACAAGGAGTATTGTGACCTGCATAATGAGAAAACCGAAGCTCTTTATGCCCTTTGAAAACTCGGTTTCAGGCGCTTTCTCCACAAGTCTCTTGGCGATTTTGCCGTACTCCGTGGAACCCCCCGTGCGCACAACCACCGCTGTGGCTGTTCCACTTACAACCGAGGTTCCCATGAAAAGATAATTTGTCCATTCAGTGATGGATGTGTTCTTCGATTTAATCTGTGCAGGCGTCTTTTCAACAGGGAAAGATTCGCCCGTCAGAGATGACTGGTTAATGAAGAGGTCTTTGGCGCTGATTACCCGTGCGTCCGCAGGTGCAATGTCTCCAGCTGAAAGGTAGATGATGTCGCCTGGAACGATTTCGGGAAGCTTCACTTCCTTTTTGACGCCGTCTCTGATTACGGTTGCCGTGGTGGTGACTTTTTCCTTCAGCTTCTCGGCAGCTTTCTCAGCTTTAGACTCCTGATAGTAGTCGAGAATTACGCTCAAGAAAACAATCACGAAAATTATTACCATGTTGGGTAATTCGCCGAGGATGCCCGAGATTAAACCTGCAACCATCAAAATGATGACTAGGGGGCTGTTGAAGTTCATGAGAAACTCGATTATGGCTGAGCGCTTCTTTTTCTTGGCAAGCTCGTTGCGACCGTAAACTTCCAGACGGTCAGTTGCTTCTTCGTAAGTGAGACCTGACGGAGAAGTTGCCAAACGTGGGAGAAGCTCTGCAATCTGGAGATTCAGAAGCTCATCTGAACTTAGCATCGGCTGCACTTTGTTTGCGGCACTTTCACCTGAAGTACTATTTTTGCCGTTTGCCATGACGGTTTCTCCTTTGTGCGCCGTGCTTGGGTGCAGAGTTGATAAAGCATACGGACAGCATCATTCTTAAAACAGTTTCTAGCAGGCATCTAAGAAAAAAAGCGTTAAAAGCAAGCAACAAAATACTCTTAGCGACATACAGAAAGGAAGCAAGTGAATATGGAAAAAACGTTTGTCATGCTAAAACCTTCAGCAGTAACCAGAGGAATCATAGGGAACATATTGTCCAGACTGGAAAACAGAGGCTTAAAAATAGTCGCTATGAAAATGACTCAGCTAACCGAGGAAAAAGCAGGAAAACTCTATGCAGTCCACAAGGGAAAACCGTTCTACGAAAGCTTGGTTGAGTATGTAACTTCAGCCCCAGTCGTTGCACTTGTCGTGGAGGGGGAAGATGCCGTGAAGATTATGCGCAAACTGGTAGGCAACACGAACCCGAAAGAAGCAGAGTCAGGCACCATAAGGGGCGATTGGGCAATGACCACAACCAAAAACGTTATCCACGCGTCTGACTCGGTTGAGAACGCAAAAACGGAAATGAACATATTTTTTGCACCCCAAGAAATCTTGACGTATAAACGGGCAGACGAAAACTGGCTCTACTAAAAACCAATTCCAATTTTCTGAACAAAGCAAAAGGTTGTTTGGTGCTCCGGCCGGGATTCGAACCCGGGTCCGCGACTCGAGAGGCCGCTATACTTGACCGGACTATACTACCGGAGCATAGAGAACGAACGGTAATCTAACGTGTTTTGTTTAATAAGAATAGCGTTTACAAAAAGAAAGATTGGGGAAAGGTGTTTCTTATTCTTCGCCCATGCCGCCCGGCATTCCGCCTGGACCGCCGGATTTTGGCTTTGAGCTAGATATTACGTCGTCTATGCGCAGTATCATGGCTGCGGATTCTGCTGCGGATTTTAGGGCTTGCTCTTTGACTATGGCTGGTTCGATGACGCCGTTGTCTATGCTGTTTTGGATTTTGCCGGTGAAGACGTTTATGCCTTTGTATTTGCCGTCTTCTTTTTCGTGGGCTGAGCGGAGTTCGACGAGTATGTCTATGGGTTCGAGGCCTGCGTTTTCTGCGAGTGAGCGGGGTATTATTTCCATTGCGTCTGCGAAGGCGTTTATGGCGAGTTGCTCTCTGCCGCCGACTTTGTTGGCGTATCTTCGCAGTTCTTTTGCAACTTCGATTTCTACTGCTCCGCCGCCTGCGACGATTTTGCTGTTCTCTATGACGTCAGAAATTACTGATAATGCGTCAGTCATGGCGCGTTCTGCTTCGTCTACGAGGCGCTCTAAGCCTGCGCGTATGAGTATGGCTACGCTGTGGGGGTCTTTGCATTTTTCGACAAAGATCATTTTGTCGTCGCCGATTTTGCGTTCCTCCACCATGCCAGCCATGCCTAAGTCGGCTGCTTTCAAATCGTCGAGGTCGGAAACTATTCTTCCGCCTGTGGCTTTTGCGAGTTTTTCCATGTCTGATTCTTTTACGCGTCTTGCGGCCATTATGCCCTCTTTCGCGAGGAAGTGCTGGACCATGTCGTCGACGCCTTTCTGGCAGAAAACAATGTCTGCGCCTGATTTTTTGATCTTCTTTGCCATTTCCTGCATCATGCCGGTCTCTTGGTTTAGGAATGCTTGCATCTGGGTTGGGTCGCGGATGCGTATTTCAGCGCTCATTTCGGTTTTTTCGATTTCCAACGCTGAATCCAAAAGGGCAATTTTTGCGTTTTCTTTCTTGGTGGGCATTCCGGGGTGAACTATTTCTTTGTCAACGATTATGCCTCTTACAAGCTGTGTTTCGAGGAGGCTTTTGCCGGTTTTCTTTATGAGTTGAATGTTGTCTATGTCGGCTAGCATTTTGTCTCCGCGTTGTTCAGCGATCTGGGTAACTGCCTCTATGGCTATTTCTGCCAAGTGTTCTTTGGCGCTGCCGACGGCTTTGCTGCCCATTGATGTTAAAGCTACTTTGAGCAGTGCTTTTTTGTCTTTGGTGTCAATTGGTACGGCGGTTTTTCCTATGACTTCGATGGCTTTTTGGGCTGCTTTGCGGTAGCCGCTGACGAGTATAATTGGGTGAATGTTTTGTTCTAGGAGTTCCTCGGCTTTTTTGAGCAGTTCGCTTGCGAGAACTACGGCGGTGGTTGTTCCGTCGCCTACCATGTCGTCTTGGGTTTTGGCGATTTCAACCATCATTTTTGCTGCGGGGTGTTCAACTTCGATTTCGTTGAGGATGGTTGCGCCGTCGTTGGTTATTGTGATGTCGCCTAGGTTGTCTATGAGCATTTTGTCCATGCCGCGTGGGCCGAGTGTGGTTTTGAGTACTTCGCCGATTACGCGTGCTGCCATGATGTTGTTTTTTTGGGCTTCTTTGCCTCTGCTTCTTGTTGTGCCTTCTTTAAGGATCAGGACGGGTTGTCCTGAGCCTGTGGTTGTTAAGTATGCCATATCATTAACCTCATTTTTTTGGGATAGAATACTGTTTTAATCGGGGATAAGCAAAAATCAAACGAAAATATAAACCTTAACCCTTGCAGGTGGCTATTGGTACTGGGGTTTGTTGGGAAAATTTTTGCTTTTTTGTAAAATGGATTTTTTCAGTTGTTATTGGTTGCTGAAATGTGTGGTTTCTGCGGGTGCTTGTTTTTTTTTGTTTTGTTTGTGGTTGTTGTTTGGTTGCTAGGCACTTCTACTTCTTTGGGTTTGTGTGGTGGGTTGGGTTTTGCTGAAGAGGTTTGGTTTGGATCTTGTTTGGTTGTGTATTGGTTGTGCAGGTAGGGGCAAGCAGCACTGTGTGTTTTCTTGGCTTGTTCTGGTGCTGTGTCCTCTGTTGCCCACAAAATGGGTTAGTCAACCTCGCAAGGAAAAAAGGTGTATCCTCGAAAGCTTACGGGAACTCAAACCCTCACAAACTTTGCAGTGCCTCAAGGTTGGTTGAACTAAAGGTGTGCTGTTGGCGTGTTCTTGTTCTTCCTCAGACTGCAATAGTAAGATATAATAATTTCATTAACTCATGTTTTTGTGGAAAACATCCGTGTTGCTTCTGGAAAAACTATGCTCCACAAGGCATATAGTATCCCATTTAGAAGTCGAATCAATATAGCTGGAACTTTCAAAATATCGGTCTAAAACGTGTTTGGGTAAAATCCGCTGTTGCTAACTTAAAAATGGAAAGGGGAACTGATTGACTCAATTGAAAACCGGGGCTTCAAATATTATCAAGACAGGCAGTCAAACGCCAGTGCGTGTTTTGCATGTTGATGATGACGCTGGCCTTTTGGAGGTCGCAAAAGAGATTCTCATGATGGAGGGCAATTTAGAAGTTGCCGTCGCATTATCTGTTGATGAAGCCTTCAGAAAAATGCGGGAAAGCTCTTTTGATGTGGTTGTTTCAGATTATGAAATGCCTCAAAAAGATGGGCTGGAATTTTTAAAGGAACTTAGAGAAGAAAAAAAGGACATCCCCTTCATTATTTTTACGGGCAAGGGCAGAGAAGAGGTGGCTATGAAAGCGTTGAATCTTGGCGCAGACGGATACTACAACAAGCAAGGCTCACCTGAAACAGTCTACGGAGAACTTGCACACGCCATATTTTCGTTGGTGGAAAATAAGAAAACTGAAGAGGCGCTGTGTCGCTCTGAGGAAAAATATCAGGGCTTGTTTGACTCTACTCTGGATGGAATAATTGTTTCTGATGCTAAAGGAGTTGTGATGTCCGCAAATCCGGCAGCCGCATTAATGCTAGGGTACGAGAACGCGGCGGAGCTGGTGAATCTGCCAGCGAGTACGCTTTATGTAAATCCTGCGGATAGGCAGGTTCTGTTTGATTTCTTAACGAAGAAAGGAGCTGTCCAAGATTACGAAGTCAAGCTCAAGAGAAAAAACGGCACAATCTTTGATGCTAGAGCCACTATCACCATTCAAAACGATTCGCAGGGCAATCTTTTGAGGTCAGAAAGCATCATCAGAGACAGCACTGAACACAAAAAAGCAGAACAGACATTAACGGAAAGCGAAAGAAGATATCGTTCGCTGTTTGAAAACATGCTTAATGGTTTTGCATATTGCAAAATGATATTTGAAGAAAAAGGTAAACCAATAGACTTTGTTTATCTCGAAATTAATGATGCTTTTGAAAGGCTAACTGGATTGAAGAAAACTGCGGTAGTTGGCAAGAAGGTTACGGAAGCAATACCGGGAATCAAAGAAACTAACCCTGAACTGTTCGATATCTATGGCAGAGTTTCTTTAACTGGAAAAGAAGAAAAATTTGAAATGTTCGTGGAGCCTTTAAAAATATGGTTATCCATTCTCGCGTATAGCTCAGAAAAAGGCTACTTTTCAGCAGTGTTTGAAGACATAACGGAACGCAAAAAATTGGAGAAAGAGAACGAAGACAAAGTTTTGGAAATGGCTAAAATCATGGACAGTATTGGAGATTTATTGTTCGTTATGGATGCTGATCGAAGACTGGTTATGGTTAACAAGAGCACTTGTGATGCTTTTAAGAAAAAACCAGAAGAATTGATAGGCAAACACTGCTACGAAATCGTACATGGCACAGACAAACCTTGGCCTGATTGCCCAGCTACGAAGACTTTTGAAACAAAACAAACAGCCACAGGAGAAGTAGATGATCCACACGTGGGCGTGCCACTATTGATAACTACTTCGCCAATTCTTGACGAGAAAGGAGAAGTCACTCAGATTGTTCACGTAGCCAAAGACATCACCAAAATTAAGTTGGCGGAGATGGAAATGCACATCGCCGCGAACCTCTTTGACGCTGCCTCGGACTCGATTCTGGTGCATGATTTAGACGGAAGAATTGTCTATTTCAACGAGGCAGCTCACAAACTTAGAGGCTACTCCAGAGAAGAATTTCAAAAACTAAAGATTACAGACTTGGAGGCGCCGGGTAATACTTGGGATTTTAGGGCGCGAATGAAAGCGTTATTAGAAAAGGGTGAAGGTATTTTTGAGATTTACAACTTGGGTAAAGACAAGACCATTGTGCCCTTTGAGATACATGGACGTGTTATCGAGTCAGACGGCAGAAAACTGGTTTTAAGCGTAGCTAGAGATATCACTGAACGCAAAAAAACAGAAGATGCTCTTAAGCAAGAGCGGGATAAGCTTGAATCAGTTACAACAGCCATCGGTGCTGGTCTGGTCATTGTCAGCAAAGACTTTCATGTGCTGTGGGCAAACGACTTCATAAAACGGTACAAAGGCGATACCATAGGAAAACTGTGTTATGCAACGCTCAACAGCTTAGATGCACCTTGCCCGGATTGTGGGGTTGCAAAAGTTTTCGCAGGAAAAACAAAGGTAGACTCTCATGAATACTGCTCTACAACCGTCGATGGCAGGCCGTATTGGGTTGAAATTGTCGCTACACCAATTACGGATAGAAAGGGGAACATCACATCCGCAGTGGAAATTGCAATTGACATAACTGAGAAGAAAGAAGCGGAGGCGAAACTCAAAGAGAGCGAAGAGAAGTACGCGACTACGTTTGAGTCGTCAAGAGACGCATTAATGCTGCTTGACGAAAAAGGATTCTTCGACTGCAACAAAGCAACTCTTGTTATGTTCGGGTGCAAGTCAGTGGAGGAGTTTTCAAAGAAGCATCCGGCGGATTTGTCGCCTCCAACGCAACCAGACGGTACACCGTCTATGGAAGCGGCTAGGAACCACATTAACAAAGCATTCAAAACCGGCACCGACAACTTCTTTTGGATTCACAAGCGGACAGATGGCACGACTTTTCCTGCGGATGTGCTTTTGACAAGGATGCCGCTGAAGGGGCGAAACGTTCTGCAGGCTACGGTTCGTGACATCTCGGAGCGCAAAAAAGCTGAGGAGAAACTCAAAGAAAACAGCGAAAGAATTGAAATGATGAATGAAAAGCTGCGCGTGGTTGGCGGGTTGACGAGGCATGATGTTCGTAACAAGCTTTCAGCGGTCACTGGTTATGCGTATTTGCTGAAAAAGAAGCATGCGGATCAGGCGGATATCGTTGATGGGTTGGGCAAGATGGAGCAGGCTGTTAAGGATTCTGTGAAGATTTTTGAGTTCGCTAAAATGTATGAGCAACTAGGCGTTGAAGAGCTGGCTTATGTTGATGTGGAGAAAACGGTAGCTGAAGCTAGGGCTCTTTTTTCGGGCTTTAACCTTAAAGTGGTTAATGAGTGCCACGGTCTGAGTTTGTTGGCTGATTCTTTTCTGAGACAGCTTTTCTATAATTTCATGGATAACACTAGAAAATACGGCAAAACAACTACAACCATAAGAGTACACTGTGAAAAAGTAGAAGATGGTAAACTGCGGTTGATTTATGAGGATAACGGCGTAGGCATCTCAAAAGAGAATAAGCTGAAGCTTTTCACGGAAGGTTTCAGCACGGGAGGCAGCACGGGTTTTGGTTTATTCTTGTCCAAGAAGATGATGGACGTTTACGGCTGGAATATTCAAGAGACCGGGGAACCGGGTAAAGGAGCCAAATTCACAATTACGGTTCCTAAGGTTAACCGAAATGGAAAAAAGAACTTCAAAATTACAACATAAAATGGCACCCAAAACCGTCCAAGTTTTGCTCTTTCTCTAATCACCTACTCATGCGCAAAACCCTGCGACTATGCGACATGCCACTTTGACACCCCTTTGTGTGATTGCCTGCCGTTTTTCATGTTAGGGTCAACGAAGGTCATATAAAGTGAAAAAGAGGATATGGCAGTTTCATAAGGCGCATGTGCGCCCTTGAGATGAGAGAATTGCAAGAAAGTTCAGCTCCCTTAGAGCAGCAGAAGCCGTCGATTAGCGCGACAAGAGCAGTAGCCTCAACACTCGGCGCTATTGTTGGGTTAGCAGGCATGGAACATGGGTTATTTGAAATGCTTCAAGGCAATGTTACGACAAACGGTTTAGTTATAGATGCCATTGGTCCAGCGCAAAAGTTATGGTCCGGAGCAACTGAACCTGCTTTGGCAATTGTTCCCAACTTTTTTGTATCAGGGATTCTTGCGATGATTGTTGGCCTCTTAGTCACAATCTGGGCTGTTGGTTTCGTTCAGAGGAAGTACGGCGCGTTAATCCTGCTTCTTCTTTCAATCACGCTTTTTCTGGTTGGAGGGGGCTCTCCACCAATATTCCTCGGAGTGGTAGCTAGTGCTGTCGCAACCAGAATCAACAAGCCACTAACGTGGTGGCGTACACATCTAAACGTTAATGCACGGAACTTTCTTGCCAAGTTATGGCCGTGGTCTATAATCGCCTTTGTGTTAATTTTTTGGTTTGCCGTTGCAATGGCAATCACTGGGTGGCCCTTAGTGCTGTTCTTTGATGCAAACGCGACAAACACTTTGCCAATTCTATCCCTTCTGGGTTACATCTCAGATGGAGTTATGCTGTTAGCGGTACTTGCAGGATTTGCGTACGATATCCAGCGGAAAGTTGCGGAATAGCTGGAACTTTTTGAAGGCGAAGGTTATATTAAGTGAAAAATTGAAATAGCAAATTATGAAAACCTGTGTGGTATACTTTTCGAGAACTGGAAACACCAAACGCATGGCAGAAGCAATCTCAGATTTACTAAAAGCACCCACTTTCGACTTGGCTTCTTCTGAGCCGTCAGTTGTTGAAAACTACGACCTGCTTATCCTAGGCACACCTGTTGAGGGCTTCAGACCTGCAAAAGAAACTGCGGCGTTCGTAGAGCGTTTGCCGAAAGGCGAAGGCAAGAAGACGATTCTGTTTTGCACATATATTCTTTGGAAGGGCTTCACCTTCAGAGCCTTGACAAACAAATTGTCCAGCAAAGGCTACGAAATCATCCTGAAAGTGTCAAAGAAAGGAATGAAGCCAGACAAACCAGCAGACTTCACAGAAAGTTTAGACGAAATTAAGAAAGTGTTCGAAAAATAGCTGCTGTTTGGTGCATAACAGTTTAATCTCGCCATTCGACCGTTAATACCTACGTGGTGACCTCAGCGTTGCAGGTTTCAGTTCGCTTCTTCACGGTTCTTCGGGAAGTCACAGGCAAAAAAGAAGAAAATATAGAGTTTTCAGAAGACCAAAAAGCCACAGTTGGTGCTGTCCTCAAAAGCCTCTCAGAACGCTACGGAAAAAGCTTCACCGAATACGTTTACAACCCGCAAACGGGTGAGGTTAAGGGTTTTTTGCAGTTCCTCATTAACGGCAAAAGTTCGGGAACCCTCAAAGCGCTGGAAACAGATTTGGCAGATGGGGATGTTTTGGCGATTGTTCCGCCTGTGGGCGGAGGCTAAAATTTCCCAGTGATAAAGAGAAATTGGGAATATGCACTCAGAACTGCTGCTCGAAACAGTCTATATAGCCCCTTATTTATAGAATTTAACATGGTTTTTTGACCTCTGATAGGACCCTATGGTTTTGACCTACCCCTTCCCCCTACCCATTTTCAGAATCCCAAAGATAACAGAATTTGACCCTTAGTAGGGTACCCTACGTTTTCTCTACCCCCTCCCCCTCGGTTTTTCTGCAATGATTGGCTAATAGGCTCCAAATATGAAGGCTAAAAACAAAGAAACAGAACCAACAAGAGTTTGAGCTATGCTAGGTGTTGATGTTGCTGCTAGAAGGCGAAGAAGGGTGATTTCTTTCGCATCGCCACTACGTATTCTTTTAGCATCTCTTGCTCTTCTTCGGAGAGTTGCTCCGCGAAGGCATTCTGGAAGCTCCTCACGTCAGCTTCAGGCACTTTCACGTACAGCACATCCTTCTCGAAAACATGCCTGCCCACAGTGGGCTTATCCATGGATACTGCAATCTGCATGCCGCGGGTGGCTTCGGGCACGGATTTGCCTTTGTCTTGAATCTGCTGCAACTCACCGATGTCTTCGCCGTCTGCCGCCCTGATCAGGGAGACTTTGGGTTTTAGGGTTCCTGCCAAGATTTCAACGCCGAATATGGCGGGTTTTGCCCTGCGGAAAACGTAACCTGGAATAACTTGGATTTTGCCGGGCTTGACCATTTTTTCGAGTTCCTGCTCAAGTTTAGCTTCACTTCGCGATTTAACCCAGCCCACATAGTTTTCTATCAAATGGTACACGATTTGCTCCTTAAACACCTGAACACCTCTCGCGGTGGCTTCTTCTTCAGCGTCTGGCAAAACTTTTACGCCGAAAGCCAAGACTACACCTTGCAGTGGGTCATGTGCTTTAACTGAGGAGGCTTCGATAATGTCACGTTTAGAAACATCACCCACATCGGCTATGCGTATCTGCACGTTTTTCTGTTTAAGCATCTCAGCGATGGCTTCCAAAGACCCGAGCGTATCAGCTTTGAGGATTATACCTTCAACTTGGGTGGCGATTCGGATTTTCTTAATTTCATCCTCGATGAGTTTGGAGTATTTTTCAGGAGTTTCTCCCGCTGCAACAGCGTACAAAGGAGCACCAGCAAGGACACCTTCTAAGCCTGAAGCGACAATTTTTATCCCTGCCGCTGCAAAAACCGACTCAACCGACGAGAACTTGTCGCGTGGGTCACGCATCTCATCCAACGGCTTAGGAACCAAAATGGCTCGTATACGAGTAACTATGGGTTTCTCTTTACCGCCAACCACGATTAAGTCGTCCTTTTGCAGAGTACCATCAAAGATTATAGCGTTAAGCGTCAAACCCAAGCCAGGTTCTTCCTTCACTTCCAAAACAGAACCTTTCGCGGCACCTTCAGTTGTCTGCAGCTGCTTTTTGAGGTACTGCTGGGTCAAGCCGATGAGCACCATGAGGAGTTCGCTGATGCCTTCGCCTGTCTTCGCAGACACAGGCACTAGAGCAACCGTGGAGGTGAAGTCGCGGACGCGGTCAAAACGGTCAGAGCTGATTTTTAGCCTTGAGAAAGTTCCCATGACCTCGTAGAGTTTGTTATCCAAATCCTCTTTGGAATAAGAATTTTGAGTGACATACGACTTCAAGAAAGCAGTGCTAGGTTGGCTTTTCCAGCCTGCAACACGGTCAATTTTGTTCACCGCCACAATGAAGGGCGTTCTGCGTGCCTTGAGGATTTCGATGCATTCATAAGTTTGCGCTTCAAACCCCCGCATCACATCGACGACTAGGATAGCTATGTCGGCTACACTTCCGCCTCTGCGTCTCAAATTGGTGAAAGCTTCATGTCCAGGCGTGTCGACTACGAGCAAGCCAGGGATTTCTATTTCGATTTTAAGTGTGGAGGTGCCGATGATTTGTTTGAGGGTTTCAACAGGGAAGAAACTTGCGCCTATATGCTGAGTGATTCCGCCTGCTTCTCTGGCTTGGACGCTGGTTTTTCGGATTTTGTCTAAGAGCAGAGTTTTGCCGCTGTCGACGTGCCCGAGAACACATACAATTGGTTGGCGGATAGGCATTGTGCTGTAACCTTCTTTTGTGAAGTTGAGTAATTTGGGTGTTCAGAATAAGGAGTTGTTGGTTAATAAATACTCAGCTTTTGGGTTTGGGGTTGCTTGATTCAGGGTTAAGATTTTGGGGGGTTTGTTTAGTTTGGCGTTTAGCTCAATAAGCAGAGAGTACGCAAACAGGCACAGGTAGAATATGCTGGGAATCATGAGCAGCGTTGGCAGGGACATTTCGGTGCTTTGTCCTATCTGAAGCATGGGTCCTAGGACTGCGCCGAAGGCTATGATTAAGGCTAGGTTGTGGTTGTTGGGTTTTAGGAGTGTTTGGATGTCTTTGGTTTTGAACATGAGTGGCAGTGCAATGGCAAACAGGATAAGCTCGATGGTGACGTTGGTTATACCCATTACGTCGAGGCCTATTGTGCCGAACCATCCTTGAGAGATGGGCCAGAACATTTCGAAGCCGCCTGTGAAGAAGTCTCCAAGAAGGGAATGTGAAAGTAGTGCTGCGTAGTAGGGGAGGGTTTTTTTCCTGTAGATTATCAGGAAGGGAATCATGATGGCGGTTTGGGCAATTATTGAGTGGGTGGGTCCTCGGTGCATGAAAAGGGTTGGCTCGGCAAATTGGAGGATGAGGTCGATGTCGGGTATGACTGAGATTGTGAGGAGTAGGGGGAGGTTTAGTTTTGTTTTAAGAAGGGTGGATGAGGTTTTGCCTGTGAGGTATCCGAGTGCGAAGTGTCCAATTGCAAACATGTTAGTTCCCGAGTAAACGCATGAAGTGAAAGGAAGACAAAATTAGGGTTGATAGAAAGGGGAAGTGCCCAGTTTATTCTGGGGGTTTTACAACTATTAGGAATGCCCCGGCTACTAGAACTATGGCGCCTAAAAAGCCGAAGAATCCGCTGTAAGCGCCTAGAACAGTTGTGCTGGTGGCTGTGAAGTAAATCATTAAGAGGCTTAGGCTGACGAGTAGTAAGCCTATTGCTTTTTCGGAGAGGTTAATCCAGAAGGTTCCTGTTTCGCTCATGTCTATCTGTCCTTGTGTGGTTGTTGTTCTGCAGTATTAAATAACCTTGAGTATTTTAAATTTCTCTTAGTTTGGTGGTTTTGTGGTGGGGTTGGTTTTGTAAATTGGGACTTTTTGGTTGCGATTTGTTTTTTTGTTTAGTTGTTGTTGAGTGGGGTCTTAGTTACATCAACTACTTAGACATTGTTTTGTTGGTTGTGTTTTGTGGTTGGGGTTTGGTTTGGGTTTTGTTTTGTTTGTGCAAGTTGTCACAAACTGAGGTATGTTTTCTTGTCTTGTTTTGTTTTAAAAAAAGGGTTTGCTGGGGCTCTGGTGGACGAAAGATATAGGAGATGAAAGAGTCTTCGCTACTGCCTCTTTAGTAGTTTAACCATCAGAGCCCACTCAGCCCACGTTTTCCCATACAACTAAAGAAAAAAAGAAAGAAGGTTGGTTTTTGTTGTGTTTACTTGCGTTTCCTGAGAACTACTGCTGCGGCTGCGGCTACGACTATTATGACTGCTGCGGCTGCGATGATGTATATCTCAGTGCTTGGTGCTGCTTCAGGCCCAGGAACAACAGAAGGCGAAGCTGATGCTTGCGATGAACCAACCGTTACATAGGTTGTAGCATATGAGCTGCCGTAAGAGGTTGTGCCTTCAAAAGTCGCCGTAATCTGGTACTTGCCTTCCATCGTCGGAGCCCATGAGAAACCATAGCTTCCACCAATATCACTCGTAGCACTGCCAAGAACAACTGTGTTTCCGCTCGGGTCCACCACCGAAATAGTCACGTCAACACCCCTAGCGTTTGTAGGCATAGGCTTCTGCATATGCAAATACTCCATCCATGCACTCATGTCATTGTCAGAAATTGCGGGTGTGCCCTTCTGGCCAGGAGATTGGTCCGTGACTGTACCGGTTATAGTTATTGGACTGCCAATGGAAACTCCCGCTTGTGGCGCTAAGACAGTAGTTGCGCTTGGACCTTTACCGAAAGTGTATACCTGTCCGTCCAAAGAATTTAATGCTGTCAGGATGCCGTCTGAGAAAGCGCCATGACGTATCCACCCGGATATGCTCCATAAGCCATCTCCTGTATCTGCATCTACGCACCATAGTTTGCCGCCTCTCCACACAACTGAATCGGGCGAGTGGTCATCGTTTGTTAAGTATATCTTGTGGTCAACAATGTTGAAACCTGTATAACTTGGTAAGGTACCGTAGGGCGTTTCGTAGCCGGTACTACCTAGGTAGTAATCCCACACGAGATTGCCGTTGTTAAGGTCCCAAGCACGCATGTGTCCGTCGTAGCCTAGTGTGTAGAGTTTTCCGTATGCTATATGGTGCATGTAGGTGTAATATGCCCAGCCGTTAGTTGATATTGGTTCAGTTACCCATAGCTCTTGACCTGTTGCAGCGCTGTAGCCTCGTATCCTTAAAGTGGGGCTGTCAAATATTGTGTAGACACCGTCTCCGATGTTTTTGCTGTAGAAAACGCGGCCTTGAATGTTTGTTCGGTCAGCACTCCACAGCGGTTGAATAGAAGTAGGGTATTGTCCGTTAGAGTTTTTCTGTATTGATGTTGGAAAAGCTGCTTCTTTAATGACTCCGGGGTAAGTGAAATATACACTCCAGTTCGCTACACTTTGCCATGATGTGAGTAAGTAGCCTTCCTGTACGTTTAGCGCTTGAATGACAGTGCCTGTGGGTAAGTCTGGTATTGATACGTTCCATTGGATACCTCTGCTTCCGTCTAATGGAAAGGCAGGTGTAATTGGGCTGTATCTTTCGGGGTAGTATATCATTGGATATTGGCCTAAAGCCATGGTTGAGTTCCACAGTACCAGCCTATCGCTTACAGCGTCAAGGTAGTATGATAGAAGTTCACCGTTTGGACCGAACACTACAGCATTTGTTTGCAGCGGATGCATTGGTACGTTTCTGATGGTTAGTATGTATCTTCCTGTGAAGGCATCATACATTTTCCACGTTGACATACCTGCACTGTCTGGAAAGCTTGCTTCCCATAAGTGTGCGATGAGTCCGTGCTCGTTAGGGTTTTCGATGTCGTATAGTTGAGCAAACTGTATGAGAGTGTTGTTCATGAACCATATCTCTTCGCCGGTGTAAAGGTCTAAGCAATAAGTGCCATATCCCATGTCACCGAATGGGTCAATGCTACCTGCCGCTCTGTCGCCATAGGAAGCTGGTCCGTGGTCTATGTAGTAAATTCTGCCGTTAATGATTAGCGGGTTGTAGAACTGCTCGTATGACAGCCCGGTGTAGTATGTTTTGTCGCCATAAGGTCCTCCAGCTACGCCCCCGAAAATTATGGGCTTATTCCATAGTACGTGGGCGCTATTCGGAGCTGAAGTATACGGAGCAAACGCGGTGTCTCCACTGAAAAAGCGACTAGGGAAATCATATCGCCTCATAAGCCAGTTATCTGCAATTATGCTCCAGCCTTTGTTCTCGCCGTATATTGGTCTTGTCCAGTAGCCAGTTGGAAGGGGAACATCAGATAGATGCGTTATTTGTTCTGTCTGAACGGTTAGTTCCACTATTGCGCTTGTACTGGGTTTAAACCAATACTGATAGTCAGCAGTGTTTATCGCTTGTCCAGGAAAATCCATTTGTAAAGTGTATGTTCCCACCATTGTTGGCGTGTAGTAGAAGAATGCATTTGACATTGACCATGCCTCAAATGGGCCTTGGGTTTCAGTGGTACCGTCAGGTTTAGTTATCTTCACCATAATGTCCTTAAAGTGGTCTCCCCCATATTCGCCAGCAGCTGTCGGTGAGACTTTGTCAATCTGGGCAACGATAAGTACTTCCTGATTAATGCCCACAGGGTTTGGAGAAACCATAACAAAGGCGTAAGTATCGATTTCGATGGGAGTGGCGTTGGCGAATTGTAGGGTCGCCATGAGTGTAGTCAAAGTTAATATCAGAGTCAAAAAGATTGCATAGGACATTTTTGTTCTTCGATTTTTAGCTTTTTTTACAATAAAGTTGTTAGGCATTTTCATTTTCCCCGTTTTTTGGGTGATGGCTATTTGTATGTAAAGTGTATTTAAAATTTTTGATGAAAACAATCACAGATTTAACAAAATAGTCAAAAAAACTACAGGAAGGTGACAATTTGAGAATATTTGAGGGAAAGTCAAAATTTAATATCTGATGAAACATCCACAAAAAACAGAAAGGCGACAATGTAAGAATAGTTTTAAATCAAAGTATCTCTAAAACCTACTAACAACCTCAGAAAAAAGGGGCGCTGTTTAACGAGGAAAATTTGCGATATTGATGCCAAAATTCTCAGAGACTTGCTGAAAGACGGACGAAAAAATTTCGCAGAAATCGCAAAAGAATGCGCGGTCTCAAAAAACACCATCTGGAAGCACTACGGAGAAATGAAAAAAGCAGGCATAATTACGGGCGCGACCATTCAGATGGATTATAGGAGTTTTGGCTATAATGCAGTTGTGAGTCTCTTAGTCCACGTCGAGTCTCAGCAAGTAGACCAAGTCACTGAACTTATCCGAAGAATGCCATACATTCACGCGGCTTATCGTGTTAACGCAAGATATAATGTAAGGGTCATCGCAATACTAAGAAGCTTAAATGAGTTGGACCATGTTAAAGAGGCAATAAGACAGCAAACTTCAGTTGTAGATTTAAGAACTTACATCTGGACAGGCGTAAAAAACATTCCAGAAAATCTGGCTATAGAACCATTCCAAGAAGCATTTAACAGAATTAGAGAAACGCAACCTCAGGCAACAAACGTCAAGAAGACGACAAACAAAATTGACAAGTTAGACCTGCTGATAATTGAAAAATTAGCTACTAATGGCCGCGCATCTTTCAAAAAAATTGCTGAAGAAATAGGGACCTCAACCTATACGGCAATAAAAAGATACAAAAAACTCAAAGAAAACGGCATAATAAAAGTCTTAATCCAAATCGACCCGACGAAAATCGGGTATCAAGCAATGCTCAATTTTAGCATCGCACTTTCTCAGACCAATTTTTCTACTATTGTGGAGAAACTTGCCAAAATTCCCGACGTAGTAGTCATAATAAAAGCCAGCGGAGACTACGACATATATGCAGAAACTTTGATGAGAGACATCAAGCAACTGCTCATGATTCACGAAGAAATCGCAAAGATACCCGGCATCAAAAGAATAGACACTGATATCGGAAGAAGCCTCAACTCGTGGCCCACCCCTCGACAATACATATCCACATTCAAATAAAGGAAAACAGGACTTATTTATTTAGCACCATAGAAGAGGCAGTATGCCTGAAAATATAGTTCAAAGAAAAATAACCCAAGACAACTTATGTCAAAACGCGGGCTTGACAAAACCGACAAATAGTTAGACCACGTGGTTTGCTGGGGCGCTGGCGGACGGAAAGATTTTCGGAGAGAGTTAAAAACCCTACTGCCACTACTACTTTGGAAGTGGAACTCGCGCAGAACACAGAAGACAAAAAAAGTACACGCCAACACAGTCTTCACAATAAGCCAAATCTCAAAAGCAACCCACCAAAGTGAAACAGGGCGACCCCGTCAAACAGTAAAAGAATCTAAATTTCTCTTGTTATTTGGTTTCTTTTAGTTTTTTGGGTAGGTACTCGTCTACTATGTAGGTTAAACCGTATCTGCTGAAAGCCTCTTGCTCCGCCTTGCGTTTAATTTTAAGGAACATTTTGATTTCGCGTTGCCACAGTGGGTCATTCTGGTAGCGTGGGTCTCTTTGCAGCTCGTAGAGCCGTTTAATGTCCACCTCATCCAAGGGGTCAGTTGGCAGTTTGTAGTCAACGATGTCGGTTGCCCACACGCCACTCCATATCGCGTCGGGAGTGTTGAGTTCGCGCAGGTGTGCCGCGTTCGCTGAACCCGAAATGATTACTTGGGCAATGTGCATGCCCCATGGGTCGCCGTCGGTGAATATGTAAACGGGCAGGTTCAACTCGTCATGTAGCCGCCGAATAAAGGCCCTTGTTTGTCTTGGTGCTTGACCACCGCATGAAATAAGCAAGGACTTGTGTTTGTTGTGCACGTTTTCTTCGATGAACCGTGTGAAGAGGGCGCCTTTCTCTATGGCTATGACTTTGTCGGCGTTCGTGCTCACAAACTCCGAAGAAGTCAACGCTGGGCCAATCAGCACCCCGTCAGGGTGGCTGGTCAGGTTCAGGGTTTTGCCTTCGTAGCCGGGCACTGTGTATTCTATGTTTAAGTCGCCAAAAATTGCTGAGCGTTCTTCTGGGAAGATGTTGAAGTCTTCGCGTCTAAAACCTGTGAGGGTTTCTAGGTCGGTTATGATGTTGTTGGATTCTTGTTGGTCTGTGAATGACATCTCATACGCTTGTGCAGAGTAGTACACGTCTCTTAAGGTGCTGGTTTTGCGCTGTGTGGTAAGTTCGTTGCTGAACAGGGCAGCCCACGCTAACTGCGTAAACGGTTTCACGTGGCGAATGTTGCGTGCGCTTCGGCTCACAACTCTTTCGCCCAAAATGTATTGGCGAATATTAGGGTCATAGTTGATGTTTTCTGTGCTACGGCTAGGTATGTTGATTGTGGGGAAAACACCCTTGTCTAACTGCTCGTAAATGTCCGTCCCTAAAAGCTTTAGACGATTAACAACGTCGTGCTTCTTCTCTGCGATACTACTTTTGCTCGTCTTCCCCATACTTTTGCACACTCTTCAACAATTTGTTAATGTCAGGAACCCTCTCTTTGCCAGCCAACTTTGTCGCAAACTCGGCAATTCGAGGCAGATACTTAGCGAAGATGCTCAACCGCTTCTTCTCCTTGTCCACGTGTTCCCTGCGAGCCAAGAAATGCCCCAGTTGACGACTAACCTCGCGAAGCTCATTAGCTACTTCACGGCGAATCTCAGCGCGGTCAGCAATGAACTCTTTACCCACGGTTTTGTAGGGCACTTTGGTGCTGCAGATGTGCACCACAATTGCTATTGGCATTTCGGGTGAAACCTTGTATCTGCGCCAATTCATCGAACCGATAACCCTATACGAAACGTCGCTTGCCTCGTCGTAAAGCAGAGGTATCCTGTTGGCAAATCGGTAAATCACAAAGCCACCAGTCTTGGGCACCCCACCGCCATAGGCTATACCCATCTCCACGATGAAGGGGTGACCCGCGTATGTGGAAGGTTTACGTTGATGCACCACCAGATACTCAGGGTTAAGTTCTTTTTGAATACCAGCCCGCAACAACTCCTCGCCTAATGGAGACAGGCAGCTGGCGTCAGGTGGAAGAAAATCCTTAAACTTTTTCAGGTTTTGGGTTAATTTGACAATTTCTTCATGTGCCAACTTCTTGGGGTTCTTCGACGGAGTTAAACCGCTAAACTCCAAAAACTTCTGCGCTGTTATGCCACCAACGCGGTGGAAATTGTGCCTTAGAAAATCAGTCATGCTGGTGTCGGTGGTTACGTAAATTAGCCGTTGCAACATCTCCACGTCTACGCCGTACGGATGAGGCAGGGTTTCTTTGGGCGGTTCAGGCATCGCCGTGGTGACACGCATCCACTTGTAAAGTCTACCCTTCGGGTCTACGAACGTCAAATTCGCGTACGGATTCACCATGGCGGTCTGTTTGAAGTAATCCAGAATTTTGGGCATGGCACGCAGGTAGTCGCCTTCAAGCGTGAACTCAATTATGGTGCCGCGCCAGTTGTCTTTGTTAATGAGAACTTTACGGTCCAAGATTATAGGGCGGTTCCGCTGGATGTCAATCATCAGCTTAAATGAGTAAATCTTGTTCTGGTTACCCGTGCTGGAAGTAACCGACGCTGGCTGATGCGTCGTAATCTGCCCATACAGCAATGCCATTTTTCCGCCTAAACCAAAAGTGCCACGCGTCTGCTTCAACTTGTACTTAGAACCGTACAGAACCTGACCAAAGGCGGAAGGAATGAATCTGGGCTGAATCCCTGAACCGTTATCTTCAATGCGGAGCTTGTAAATTTGCGTGTCCTTGGTGGCTTCACTCTCAAAAGACAAACGCACATAAACGTCAGGAGGAATCATCTGGCTCTCCGCCGCGTCCAGTGCGTTCTCCACAATTTCTCGGATGGCAACGAATATGGCGCGGGAAGGGTTTGAGAAGCCAGCTATGTCGCGGTTACGATAGAAAAAGTCCGACGCACTTATTTCTTCGAAGGTTGCTTGTGCCACCCTTAGCCTCACCAGTAAATTCTGTTCAAGGTTCCATTTCCGTTACGATATGGCTAAGCTTGTTCTTTAAGTTAACTACACGTTTTAAGCAGAAAAACCTACCTAAAGCAGAGAAAAAATAGCAACCGAATCAAAGTATGCACTGATACAAAGGCAAAAAGAACCAAGCCACAGGTTGCTTTTGCCAGCACAAGGTTAATTTTGCCTCCAAAACCGACTTAGAAAAATGCCTTATTGAGGCTTCTGGCGGATGATACGCGTGTAGTAGTACTCTCCGATTTCCTTCTGCATAACATCCAGCCTGGAATCTTCCTTGTTGACTCTGGGACGCCGCGTAGTAGAGTCTCGGCGGAAAGTCACATCCATCTCCTTCAAGAAAGAGTTCATGCCTTTACGCAGGGTAGTGGGTGGCTTTGCGGTGCCCGTCACTCCGGGGTTGCCGCTGAAAACCATCAATCGGTCAGCTATGAAGTCCTGAGTTACTACGTCGTGCTCCACCACAAACGCGGGGGTGCCGTGAGCTTCGACTATGCGTCTTAGAGCTTTTGCCATGTTCAGCCGCTCCTCAACGTCCAAGTAAGCGCTGGGTTCGTCTAGCAGGATTAGGTCGGCTTTGCGGCTTAGGCTGGCGGCTATTGCAACTTTTTGCAGTTCTCCACCGCTGAGTTCCATCACGTAGCGGTCCAGAAGCGGCTCCACCCGTAGAGGCTGCAGAATCTCGGTTTTGTAGTAGCTGGAAGTGTAATTCTCCTTCGCCACACTCATAAGCAACTCCTGTACGGTGCCCGTGTAGTCAGCCGCGATGTACTGAGGCTTATAGCTAACCGACAGTTCGCCGAACTTTTGTTTATCATCCGCCTCTTCCAAGCCTGCGAGGATTTTGACGAAGGTGGTTTTGCCGATGCCGTTGGGTCCAAGCACGCCGATGATTTCGCCGCGTTTGATTTCTCCTGGTTCGGCTGTGAGTTTGAAGCCTTTGAAGGTTTTCTCCACTTGTCCCCACTTCAGCAAGACTTCGCCGCCATACGCGTTTACGGCTGGGGGTTTTTCGTGGAAGACGATGGGTTCTTTGCGGAACCTGATGTTCTCGTCTGAGATGTAGCCTTGCAGGTAAATGTTAATGCCCGTGCGGACACCATGAACGTGTGAAACCACACCGTACACGCCTGGTTCTCCGTAGAAGACGCAGATTTGGTCTGAAAGGTAATCTATGATGGCTAGGTCATGTTCGGCGACGACAACGGTTTTCTGTTGCTCTTTGAGGGTACGTATGGCTTTGGCAACGTGCAGGCGCTGCTTCACGTCTAAGTAGCTGGAGGGCTCGTCGAAAAGATACACATCCGCCTCTCGGCACAATGCTGCGGTTACGGCTACTCGTTGCAGTTCGCCGCCGCTGAGCACATCTAAGGGGCGGTCCCAAATTGGCTTGAGCTCCAAATCTTCTGAGAGTTGGTTTAGGACTTTTCTTTGGTCAACTTTTTCGAGGAGTTCGCTGACTTTGCCTGATATGGCTTTGGGGATTTTGTCCACGTACTGGGGTTTGTGGCTAACTTTGAGGGTGCCCTCGCTCATTTTCTGGAAGTAATCCTGAAGTGAAGAACCACGGTAATACTGGATAAGTTCGTCCCAATCGGGCGGGTTCTGGAAGTTGCCAAGGTTGGGTTTGATTTCGCCTGAAAGAACTTTGAGGGTGGTGCTTTTGCCGATGCCGTTTTGACCCAGCAAACCCAAAACAGTTCCTGGCGAAGGTGTGGGTAACCTGAAAAGCTTGAAGGTGTTTTCTCCGAAGCGGTGGCTGCAGTCCTTGTCCAACTCATCAGGAAGGTTAACTATGCTGATGGCTTTGAAGGGGCATTTTTTGACGCATATGCCGCATCCGCTGCAGAGTTTTTCGGAGATGGTGATTTTGTTTTCTTCGAATCTGATGGCTTCTACGCGGCTTCGCACCATCGGGCAGAATTTTATGCACATCTGGTTGCATTTTTTGGGTTTGCATTTGTCGTAATCCATTACTGCAATGCGGGTCATGGCTCTTCGGTTATGAATGTCGAGGGGAGAGTTATAAATTATAACCTGTGTTTTGGCGGGTTTGCGGGTGTTGTTTTGAGGATGTCTGTGTGTTTGCTACATAATTCAAAAAGAAGCTTGACTATTTTTGTTCGTTCTTGGTGGTGAAGTGGGGTTTGTTTTGTTATTTGCTGTGGCTGCCTTTGTTTGGTTTGCTTGATAGTATCTTGCTTAGGAGTGAGCCACGGGAGCGTATGCGCTGGCGAATTGACATTGACCCGACGATTTTGATGGCTTGCCGCGGGCATTTGGCTTGACATGCGTGGCAAAGAAGACATTCTTCAGCTCGGATGGGCATGGACTTGCCGTTTCTAAGTTCATAAACGCCCGCTGGGCAGATGTCCACGCAGGACCCGCATCCGATGCATTTGTCGCTGTCTACAAAAATTTTTACCGTGCCCTTTGCCTCCGCTCATTTATCAATGCGCAAGGAGGGAATAAAAGAGTTTAGGGGTGACTGGCTTAAAGCGCCGGTTTACGAAAGTTTTTGTGTAAGGAACAAGCTTTGACAAAATCTGAAAAGTTGTGAGCAACAATAAAGAAAAGACGTTAAAGGCAGAAATGCCTTGGGTGGTTTACCATTCTTCTTCTTCCCATTCTTCTTCTTCGCCTTCTTCCCATTCTTCTTCTTCAATGAATATCATGTTTTGTTTTCACCTCCAGTTTTAAGACTGGTATTATTGTACCTTGCCGAAGCGTGTCTTAAACGTTATTATTCGTCAAGTGACGTAGGTTATCGGAGAAGTCCAGACGGGAAAGGGGCTTTTTTTCAAATATTCGCCTTGTTGTGGCAAAAGTGATAAATCCTCTGCGAGGGGAGTTTAGGTGGGGATGATGTGAGGCGACGGCTAGGAGCCCCTTTTGGGGGCTATGAATAAAAGCCAAACCAACACTGACCCAAATTAAGCAACTTTTGTTGCGAAAAATTGGTTAATGCTAAACAGATACAGAGCTTAATAACAGCAGTATTAAGAACTTTGAAGATCAGAGTTTAGTCTTTGTTCGCTTTTTTGTAATCACAACTGCAGAGACAACAGCAAGTAAAGAGAGAAAAATGGCAGTTGCTAAAAGTTGATTGGGAAATTCTGGGATGGTTGGTGAGGGTGTGCTGTTTGTTGGTTCGGTTAGTGCGTAGACGTAGCCGTCGTATGACCCAACGTACAGTACTCCGTTTACGATAGTTGGGGAAGAACGTATGGGTCCTTCGGTTTGGTAGCTCCATAACTTTTCGCCTGTTTGCCCATCTAAGGCGTAGATGTATCCGTCGTTTGAACCCACATAAACTATGCCGTTTGCGACTGCTGGCGAGGAAAATATGCTATCGCCTGTTTGGTAGCTCCACACTTCCCTACCATTTAGGCGGTCTAAGGCAAAGATGGTGCCGTCGTATGCTCCTGCGTAGACGTATCTTCCAAAAACAGCTGGAGACGAAACCACGCCGCCTGACACAGTATGGTTCCACATTTTAGTTCCTGACGTAGCATTTACAGCCCAGACTTGTCCATTGACTGTAGATGTGGTGCTGCCTGAGCCTATGTATACGACTCCGACTGACACTGAAGGCGAGGAGATTATGTAGCCGTTGGGCTGGTATTCTATTGTGTAGTTCCATATTTTGGTTCCTAAAGAAGCGTTGACAGCATAGATGTTGTAGTCTGCGCCGACGTAGATGATGCCGTCAACTACGGCTGGCGAAGTTTCAAAACTGCTACTATCTTGTGCTCTGTAAGTCCATGTGGGGTGTCCAGTAGAAGTGTTAAGGCGCATAAGTAACCCCACGCCTATATAGACGCCGTCGTTTATGACTAATGGTGATGCGCTCACACCCTGGCCGCCAGTCGGGTGACGAAATATTTGTGTGCCTGTTGAAGCGTTAAAGGCCTGCACAAAGCCTCCTGCTGAGCCTATGTAGACTACGCCGTTGTCAACGGCGGGAGAGGACATTCCGCCTGCTGTGATGTTGTTCCATATGTGGTCGCCTGTGGATGCGTTTATGGCGTAGATGCCTTTGTCTGAGCCTATGTAGAGTACGCCTTCGACGACTGCTGGGGATGACTCTATGATGTCGCCGATGTTGTAGCGCCATATTTCAACTGGAGTTCTCGTTGGCCCGCTGCTGTCTGCTACACCTGTATGTGCGGCGTCGTGGCGGAACATAGGCCAGTCTTCTGTGGAAGAAGTTGCTTGTGCAGCCCAGTTTGGATCAGTGATAAAAAAAAGAGGCTATAAGAATTATGAGTAGCATAATTAGTGTCCATTTGTGTTCTAACATTATGGACTAACCCACAGATTATGCAGTTACGGGTATTTATTAGGGTTTAGCAAAAAACCAAGAGACGCAAGTAGATAAAAAGACAGCCACCGTTCAGAAGATAGAGTCACAAAAACAAACAACTTGTGAAAACTAAAACACTTTCAACATGCACCCACAACTACAACCCAAACACGCCAACATCACTCAACATCCAAGTTTTATAAACAACCAGCAAACACACAACCAAACAAACCAAAACCAACATCCAAAAAAGAACAAACAGAAATAAACTTCGCTACAACATCTTTCAAGCGGAGCTGCAAACAATTGCTATCAGACTTTAACCTACTCGCTTCAACCATGCGTGGAAACGAACGCCAAATGTGCCACGAACTCGCCTTTCTGCTCAAAGAGGCAGGCGACCCCGAAGCGAAAACGGACAGGACAGGAATCCGAGGCTTAGTTGTAGCCAAAACTGCTCTGGACCCCGTGGAAGCCATCGAAAAATTCCGCGTTATGCTCCAAGAGCGCCCCTACGAGTTCCGCTACGCCCTACGAATCATACCCATCCAAAAAGTCGTCCACACCAACCTAGAAGAAATAACACAAGCCGCCGCCGAACTCGCCGCGGGCTTAAGCGAAAAAGAGACCTTCCGCGTTACCATCGAAAAACGCTTCACCAGCCTACACAGCCGCGACTTCATCGAAGCCGTCGCCACAACCATACCAAACAAAGTTGACCTACACAACCCAGACAAAGTCCTGCTCATCGAGGTTCTCAGCGGATACACAGGCATGTCCCTCGTAAAACAAGCCGACGTGATAAGTGTGCTAAAAGAAAAAATGCTCTAAAGCTGGGTGGACAGCAAAGCCGCATTCTCAACAACCGAGTCAACCAGAGCCTGCTCAGCATCTTTTTTCGCCGTTGATGCGTCAAGTTCTGTTTCTGAAATTTTGAAAACCCGTTTTATCCGCTGCACTTTCACCTTTGACAATTCAAGAACTGAATCGTCAGTTTCCACACCAAGGCATTTTTCAACCGCTGCAAGCCCTGCTTTTACTGAATCCGCATCCGCGCCGATTATCACGGCAGCCACATTGCTGGAATTGCATTTGACGCCTATGTGGTCTATGGCTTTCGTGATTTGCCGCTGCGCAGACGCATACAGCACAACCTCCACCGCCACACTCTTCGAGATATTCCGTTTATTCTTGAAAGCCATAAGCGCGTTTAACACTGCAAAGTACAGGTGCTGCCACGTCGCCACAAGGTCAGCGTCAAAAAACTGCACCTCAACCATCTTGGGCACCGCATTACGAAGCGTAACCATAAAGTCTTTTTCGCCGCCAACCTTTACGCCTGCAAACCCTGTGATTTCCACGAATTTACCGTACTCAGCCAGCTGTTTCAGCATGATTCTTCAGAGAACTCCTTCACAAACCGCTCTATTAACCGCTTGGGCACACCAGCACCAGCAAGCTTGGCTGTTTCTTTTTTGAGGCTTGCCGCATCATGCTTGTGGGTTTCAAAGATTTTCCTGACCGTTTCCTTAACGTCCCATGGGAAAACTATCCAGCGGGTTGTTTCTTTTTGGTAATAGTCTGGCTTGAACACGCTCTGAGGTTTATAGTACAACGTGGCAGTTTTAACTTCCAAAGCACCTTGTTCCAAAATGTGCTCTTTTACAAGCCTGAGGCTTCCACCTGAATCAGCAACCTCATCCACAACAAGCACACGTTTACCTGCAACATCAACAGAAACCCCCTGCGTCAAAGCGGGCTTCCCTCGGGTTTTACCTAGGCCTATGTAGTTTTCAGCCTTAACATTAGCGAGGTTGGGGTTTTCCAGCAAATCCGACAAAACACGCGCAGGCACCCACCCACCTCTAGACACACCCACGATAACGTCAGGTTTGAAGACGACGCTACAGATTCGTTCAGCCTGCTCAAGGAGCAAAATGTAAATCTGGTTCCAGGTTGGAACTTCATACTCAACTTCAGGCACCACCGCATCTACCTCGATTAAACGTTATTGCAGGTTGAAAAATTTAAAAGTTTAAAAGCTAAATTAGTTTTCTGTATCTGTGTTGTTCCCTTTTGTGGCAACGTATATTACTTTGCGGTATATAGAGCAACAGTCTAATGTTTCGGGGGTAAGGGCGTTCCTAAAATTTAGCACAAACTACCCATCAAAATCCAAATTAATTCTATATAACAGTATAACCAAAGAAACGTTTACAGCAAAAAAGAAAGAGGAGAAGGCAATGACCTTGAGTAAGAAACCAAAAGCCAAAACAAAAGAGAACGCAGACTTACTCATCGTAAACGCCGAAGAACTATTAACCCTCGCAGGCAGCAGCCAATACCCCCGCACGGGCAGCAAAATGAACGAATTGGAAATCATACACGACGGCGCCATAGCCATCCGTGAAGGACGCATCGTAGCAGTAGGAAAAACCCACGACATCACCAAAACCTTCCGAGGCGCAGAAGTAATCAACGCCAAGGGAAAAACGGTTCTCCCCGGCTTTGTTGACCCCCACACGCACCTAGTTTTCGCAGGCTCACGCGAAGAGGAGTTCCTGATGCGCGTAGAAGGCGCGTCCTACATGGAAATCCTCAACAGCGGCGGGGGTGTACTGAAAACTGCCAAAGAAACCCGCAGAGCTAGATTAGAAAAACTTGTGGAGCTCGGCTTGGAAAGACTAGACAATATGGTAGCTCACGGCACAACAACGGTGGAGGCAAAAAGCGGTTACGGCTTAACCACCGAAGACGAACTGAAAATTCTAACAGCCATGAAACGTCTAAACCAGCTACACTGCGTAAACGTCGTGCCCACATTCATGGGAGCCCACGTTGTCCCACCTGAGTTCAGAAGCAACACTGACGAATACGTGAACATAATCGCTCAAGAAACCATCCCAAAAGTCGCCCAGCAAGGGCTGGCAGAGTTCTGTGATGTATTCTGCGAACGGGGAACCTTCAACCTAGAACAAGCAAAAGGCATTTTAGCCAACGGCAAAAGACACAACTTAAAACCCAAAATCCACGCAGACCACCTCAACACGCTGGGAGGCGCAGAAGTCGCTGCCGACGTGAACGCCGTATCCGCGTCGCATCTAAATTTCTCTTCAGTTGAAGGCATAAGAGCCATGGCTGAAAAAGGTGTTATTGCAGTTTTGCTTCCCGCAGCAACCTTTAGTCTTATGATGAACAGATACCCCGACGCCAGATTTATGATTGACTCGGGAGTGCCTGTGGCTTTGGGCACAGATTTCAACTCATGCTGCTGGATTATGAACCAACAACTGGTCATAGCCATGGCTTGCCACCTAATGCACATGACACCCGCTGAGGCTATTACAGCTACAACCATTAATGCAGCGCACGCGATCTGCCGCGCAGACGAAGTGGGCAGTCTAGAAGTGGGTAAAAAAGCAGATATAACAATTCTGGATGCACCAAACCACAAGTTTTTAGGCTACAGCTTCGGCGTAAACTTGGTTGAAAAAGTCATCAAAAACGGCAGACTGGTAGTTGACAGAGAAAAACAGGACACTCCAGTTTTCATGAGCAAAACAGATTAAGAAGCTCAGTGTTTGCTGGCTAATTGCTTGGCGTCTTGCTTGATTTTCTGCAGGTCTTCTATGGTGGGTTTTCCTCGGATGTCACCCATTCTGCCCAGTGTGCTGTTCTCCAAGTTACCGTGGAACTCGCTTAGGATGTACCATTCGTCGAGGACACTGAAGCCTATGTGTTCAAAGAACTGGCACATGTATTTACCTGCAGGTGTGGCCTCGTCAAGCCCAGTGTGAGGACCTGAGTAGGTTACAAAAATTAGCGCGTTTTTTCCAGATATTTTTGGAGCGGAAGGTTTGATGCTGCCTTGTTTGCGGTATGCTGCTAGTTTGTTTTTTAGAAAGTCGTCTATTGGCTTGGCAGGATGCCACTGTATTGAAGGGGAACCAACGCACACTAAATCATAGTCTAAGTAGTCAACGCTTGCAGCGTCAGCGGGTTTCTTTACGGTGACGTTGACACCTGCTTCTTCTAAACCCAGTTTTATGGCTTGAGCTACTTTCTCAGTGTTGCCCGTTTGCGACCAGTAAACCATCAAAGCAGTTTTCACAAATCACACCTAACCAATTTTTAGTTCACTTACGAAAATTCATGTTTATTTAATAAAGAAAAGAAGGGGTTATTCGGAGTTTAGCTCTAACTCGACTTTCACTGGAATTGGGTCTTTGAAAATGGATATGACAGGGCAGTTTGCTTCGGTTCTTCTCCAAGCAGCATTCAGCAGTTCTTTTCTTGCCTTTGAGGAAACATTAACCTTCATGGTTACACCAGTCAGTACTGGCGAATCAGGAGATTTTTCAGCCTCAACAGTAACCACGACTTTGCCAGGGTCGATGTTGCTCTTCTTACAAACGTCACTAAATATGGTGACGCCGCAATCTGCAAGAGCCATCAAAGCCAGCTCCAACGCGGTAGGACCAGCATCAGTTCCACCTGCTGGAAGAGGGAGGTCACACACTACGCTGTGGGTTCGAGAATTATCAACTACTGAACAAACATTTTCTACTCGCTTTGCTTTTGCTTTGACTTTTGGCATTTAATTCACCAGCTATCCTTTTCTCAGGCTAACAATTTAAAATTAACCATTAAACATCAAGCTTAGTGATGATGAGAATGTTCGCAGCCACCTTCAAGCACTTTAAGCTGACCTTCCTTAAACGCGGTGACGATGTCGTTCACAGTGTTCCCAACGGCTTTGAGCACGGTCATGCCAGTGCTTTGAAGGCTCCGTAAGCAACCAGGCCCCATACCATACACTACAAAAACGTCAGGTTTTAGGACCAAGAGATTCTCGTGGGGAAGCCCTATGCCTCCGGCATGTTCGCTTCTGTTCATTTCGGTTTTTATGTTTAAGACCGCGCTGTTCTCGTCTAAATCAACAACTGCGTAGTAGGGTGCTTTTCCGAAGTGTTGCGCGATGGGCGCTTCTAAACCAGCTTGATTTTCTACTGGCATTACTATTCTTTTAGTCATTTGGTTTACCTCTTTTAGCTTGTTACCTTTTACCGAATCCAGTTTAATACATAAACAATATTAATACTTTTTGTTTAAAAAACAAACAGATAACATAACCCATATTGGAAAATGGACATCAGTACAAAAAACGTGCACAGCCACTTGCGCAAGCCAAAAACGTTAAACTATGCTCCACGCTCTTCAGAAGATGGACCCACAGCAACAACCAAGGGACGCCCCTCAGTCAGAGCCTGAGCCACTTTTTTGCGGGCACTCTGCACCATCCGCCATATGGTTCCTCTAGAAACACCCATCCGAGCACCAGCTTCCTCCTGAGAAAGACCCTCCAAGTCAACGAGTCTTAGAGCTTCGATTTCTGCTTGCTCGATAATTACGGGAGCGGAGTTGGTTTGGGGAGTAGGTGAGAACTGGTTAATTCCCAGAGGCTGCTGTATGTTAATTCGTTTTGGAAAGCGCCCTCTGCATCCGCGTCTATGTCGCCAGCCCATGATTATCAGTTATTGATTTGTGCCGCAACACTTATATATTTTTGTGTCTAATTCCATAATTGAATGTGTGCATAAGCACAAAATACTCAAAGAGGTGAAAAAAGAAAATGCCCGGAGGTTGGAGAAACAGAGGAAACTGGCCAGGAGCAGGACCATTCAGCCATTTACCACCATGGCAAAGACCAGGATGGCTGTACGGAAGAGGCGCATGCTGGCAACTATACGGACCTTATAGTCCCTACCCAGTCGCACCTGCAACAAAACCTGAAAACGAAGCAACATTACTTGCTGAACAAAAAGCACTCATAGAAGAACAACAGAAAACCCTGCAGGAAACTCTCAAGAAAATCCAAGAAAGACTAGACGAACTCAACAAGTAACCACTTAATCAATCCTTTTTTCTTTAAAACAATTACAAATCAGAAAGTGAAAAAATGAATAAAACTACGATAATCGCGTTAGCGACAAACGGACATAAAGGCGCAGAAGATACCGTCTCAAACGTCTTCGGAAAAACGAAGACATTCACAATCGTAAACGTGGAAAACAACAAAATAAAAAGTGTAAAGACAATCGATAACCCCGCCGCAGCTTACATACAAGGTTCTGGACCGATTGCAGCAAAAACGTTAGCAGATTTGAAAGTGAATTTGGTAATTGCTTCTCAAATGGGACCAGGCGCATCAAAGTTGCTTGAACATCACAAAATAACAACCATAATAGTTGACCCTAACATCGCAGTCGTTGAATCATTAAAACGGCTTTTACCGGAACTGGGCAAAGAAAGCGCGCAACGAAATCTCAACAAAAGTTGAACATAGACAGCAGAAAAAGCAGGTAATTGAAACTGAAAAGTTTAGAAACTAAACATTTACACAAAAATATTTTTATTATCAATACAACATATTATACTCAGCAAATTTTGAAGTAAAGGTGAAAAATAAATGACAGAAATTCTAAAAGAAGAGACAGGGTTGCCAGTACTAGGTCAAAAGGCGCCAGATTTTGAAGCGGCAACATCCCAGGGGACACTACGACTTTCAGACTACAAGGGAACGTGGCTTGTGTTGTTTTCGCATCCAGCGGATTTTACGCCAGTCTGCACTACTGAGTTTATAGCGTTCTCTAATATCTACGATGAATTAAAGAAGAGAAACACAGAACTCTTGGGTTTAAGTGTTGACAGCGTTTCTTCGCACATAGCTTGGGCAAGAAATGTTGAACAGAAAATGGGAGTCAAGATACCCTTTCCCATTATCGCAGACCTGAACAAAGAAGTTTCCAAAAAGTACGGAATGATACATCCAGAACAAAGCAAAACAGAAACAGTCCGATGTGTCTTCATAATTGACCCCGAAAGTAAGATACGCGCCATGCTTTACTACCCTCTAACCACAGGCAGAAACATGAATGAAATCATAAGGCTAATTGATGCACTGCAAACAACTGACAAACATAAAGTAGCTACCCCTGCAAATTGGAAACCAGGCGACCCCGTGGTAGTTCCAGCGCCAGCCACAACTGAGCAAGCAGAAGAAAGACTCAAAGAAGGATATGAATGCAAAGACTGGTATCTCTGCATGAAAAAACTGCCCGAGAGTTGAGAGCATGCCCTGTGTATCTGCAGACGGAAAACCAACATCAAGCGGAATGGCAGTACTAAAAGCAATAAAAGACGGCGCAGCATCTCCTGAGCAAATTGCAAGCAAAACAGGACAACCTCTTTTCCGTGTAAGAAGCGGGCTTCGCGAACTCAAAAACGCAGGCCTCGTAGAGGAAACAGGCGACAAAGTCGGGCTCTCCAAGACAGGGGAAACAGCAATTCAGTGAAAAACCAATTGAACACAACCCAACTTCCTTCTTTTCCAGTTTCGCACAAACACCAAAGAAAAAAGTATTGGAATTGCTCAAAACTGTTGATAAGGCGAAACAATGATTAAAAACCCTAAGGCAGAAATGTTCAACAAAAAAGCTTCCGACCCAAAGAACAAACCAGACGAAGTATTGAAAGCGTTAGATTTGCAGCAAGGACAAAAAGTTGCTGATGTCGGGGCTGGTGGCGGCTACTTCGCGCTTCGGTTTGCGGAAACTGTGGGAACAGAAGGACGGGTACTTGCTGTTGACGTGAACCAGAATTTTCTGGAGTTCATCCAAAATAGTGCTAAAGAGAAGGGATTAGTAAACGTTGAAACGGTTCGCACACCAAAGGAGAACGCAAGTCTGCCTGAGAAGCAGTTGGATTTAATCTTTATGCGCAACGTTTGCCATCACCTAACTAACAGAGTGGATTACTTCACACAATTGAAGAACTCACTGAAACCAAAAGGAAGAATCGCCATAATCGAGTATAGAAGTGGTGGGCGATTCAGTTTTCACAGAATGTTTGGACACCACGTCCACAAAGAAACTATAATAAAAGAAATGAAGGAAGCTGGGTACCAGCTTGAAAAAGACATGGATTTCCTGCCAGAACAATCCTTTACGCTGTTTTCAGCATAAACATTATGCACCTACGCTCTGCCGATAAACGCTTCTTTTGCTTTCACAAAATATTGAGGAGGTGAAAAAACTGAAAGAGCAGCCTACGAATGTGGGTCGAAAGACAGTTGAGATGATAGATTTTGAAGTACCCGAGGCTGAAAAGCTTGAATTCGTAAAAAGACATCTGGGTCTAAACCAGAATAAAGAAGCTATCAAAGCTTTGATCTTTGAAAAATGTGACGACATAAAAGTTGCAGAAGAAAAACAGCGTAAACGGCAAAGTGAGGAAGCTAAAGCTATGGAGTATTTGGAAAAAGGCGAGTATAAATGTCCAATGTAACTTAATCGCGGCTTATCGGTAAAGATCTCCTTGGCTTACGCCTCTGCGGAGACAAACTGCCTATATTTCTATGAAAGAACCACGCTTGTTCTGCAAAGCCTTCGTGTAGACAAGGTTGGCGGTTACAGCATCTTGAACAGCAATTCCGGTAGTATCAAAAACTGTTATTTCCTCAGGTGAAGTTCTACCTACCTTCATGCCAATCAGGATTTCGCCCAATTCCGCCCAAATGTCAGCCTTGCTTATAACGCCGTTACGCAATGGAACATTTATTTCTCCACTATGACATGCTTGCTCCCAATTATCAACAATTATCTTTGCCCTCTTCAAGATTTCAGGGTCAATCTCTTCTTTTCCCGGAGCATCAGCCCCAACACAGTTAAAATGCGTACCATCTGAAACCCAAGAATCCAAAATTAAAGGCATCCTTGAAGGCGTCGTTGTAACAACAATATCGGTCCCTTGAATAGCCTCAGCAAGGTTGGTCACATGAACAAGTTTGAGTTGACCCGCTTTACATTTCACATCGGAAATGAACGCGGCAACCGCTTTGGGCGATATATCCCAAACCCTAACTTCTTCAAAACGGAAACCAGCGGCTAACAACGCTAAAAACTGCGTTCGCGCCTGAACACCAGCGCCCACAAAAGTGACAACTTTTGAGTCCATGTTTGCGAGGTGTTTGGCGGCTATGCCTCCTGCAGCAGCTGTTCGCAGGGCAGTAATGTTTTGTCCACCCATTATTGACAGAAGTGAACCGTTTCTAGGGTCAAAGAGCATAAGCGTACCTTGGACTGTTGGCAAACCGAATTTTTGAGGATTATCAGGGTGGGCACTAACCAGCTTAACCGAGGCTACATCCTGTCTTTCTAAATAGGCAGGCATAACTCGCAGGTCACCACGGTGCTGGGAAAAGTTTAGGTAGACCTTCGGGGGATTTTGAGCGTAGCCTAAAGTCGCCTCTTTGAATGCTACCTCGACAGCAGCCATGACTTCTTCAATCGAAAGTAGTTCAGCAACTTCCTGTTCAGACAACAATAAGACTTTGATTTCCTCGCCCCCACCTAATCACTTATTGTTTATTCCTAAACTTTGGTCTATGCATCTGGATAGAACAAAACCAAAAGCAAGTGAAGCAAAATCAGGCAAATCCGTCATTTCCCAACAGAAAAACTGCTATTCTTCTTGTTTTATCGCTGTTTCAACTGGTGCAGTGTACACTTCGGAGATTTCTTTACGCTTAAGACAGTCTTTTATTGCTTTCCTGAGAACAACAGCCCAATCTATTTGGGGGCATTTACTCATTTCTTTCTCCAATTCATCATCTATAGTTATAGTAAGTTCACGGACCAACTATCACATCTCCAAACTGATTATGTGTAATAGCACAAAATTAGTCTTGCGGTCAAAGGCGTTCTTCAAAAAAGGCAGCTCCAACTGCACATCATCAAAGTGTGCTGTTACAAGTCCAAGAAAGTGGATAGTTTTTTCCACATATTGGTTATTTCTCCAGCTACATTACTCGCGGGAAAGTTTTCGATTATGGTTTTTCCGTTAACCATGGCTTTGGTGACTTCAGAGCTAAAAGGAACAAGGCCCACAACGTCTATGCTGTTGTCTTTACAGTAAGTCAAGATTTTGTTGGTGTTATCCGTGTTCACGTCATACATGTTTACACAGACAAACGGCGTAACCTTGAAGTGGTTTAGCAACTGCACCACCCGCTCAAGGTCGTGAATGCCCGACAACGTTGGCTCAGTAACCACCAACGCAGCATCTACCCCAGTAACTGAAGCTATAACAGGACAGCCAATTCCTGGCGAGCCATCGATTATAATCAGGTCACGATTTTCTTTTTTAGCCAATATCTTGGCGTTCTGTCTAACTAAAGTTACAAGCTTTCCCGAGTTAGATTCTCCGGGATTAAGCAGCGCGTGCGCCATGAAACCGTATTGGGTCTTAGAAATATAGGAACTTCCCGAAACGCGTTCAGTCAAAGTAATAGCACCTACTGGACAAACGTGAGCGCAAACACCGCAACCTTCACAGGCAATAGCCTCAACCTGCAAATCACCTGTTATCGCGTCAAAACGGCAGTTTTCTTTGCATAAACCGCAGTTGGTACATTTTGTTTTGTCAATAACCGCCACCTTTGAACCCCGAAACTCTCGCGTCTCCATAACTTCAGGATGTAAAAGCATGTGAAGGTCAGGCGCGTCAACATCACAATCAGCAACAACCGCGTTTTTCGCCAAAACAGCAAACGCAGCCGTTATGGTTGTTTTTCCAGTTCCGCCCTTTCCACTCAAAACCGTTAGCTGCTTCATTTTTTAACCAACTTCCCTATGTCGCTATAAAGCGTTTGAAACTTTTCTGTCCACTCAGGCATTTCTTGGCTGAAGGGAATGCCTCTTGAGTAGAGCTCGGCGATTTTTCTTTGGTAAGGAATTTCCAGCAATATCGGAATGTTTTCTTGCTGGCAATATTCGTAGACTTTGTTGTCGCCTACTCCTGCACGGTTAACAACAACGCCGAAGGGAACAATCATTTTACGTAACACCTGAACAGTTATCTTCAAATCGTGTAAACCAAAAGGTGTAGGCTCCGTTACGAGAACACAGAAGTCACTGCCTCGAACAGTTTCAATGAAGGGGCATGAGGTTCCAGGTGGAGAATCAATAATCACATTTTTACTTTTATCCATCTGCTTCTTGACGGCTTTTATAATTGGAACTGACATGGGCTTGCCTATTTCAAGTTCCCCGTAAACAAGCGTCAAGTCTTCAGCAGCACAAAAATTTAGTTTCCCAATTCTATTCTTTGTCTCCGTAATTGCTTTTTTTGGACAAACTATCATACAGCCACCACAGCTGTGGCAAAGCTCGGGAAAAACTAGAACATTGTTTGGGCTGGTAAACAGGGCATGGTATTGACAGAACTTGGAGCATACTCCGCAGTGGTCGCATAACTCTTGGTTAACAAAGGGAATAAAGGTGTAAACGGGTTCGGTTTTGAGCAATTCTGGATGCAAGAACAGATGGGCGTTTGGTTCTTCGACGTCACAGTCTAGAAGTTGAACGTTCTCTATTGAGAGAGCTAGGTTCACAGCTACGGATGTCTTGCCAGTTCCGCCTTTTCCGCTTGCAACGGTCACAATCATACAGGACACTCTTTCGGCAAGTTCAACAAGCAGCACTTCTAACGTTGTGTTTTGCTTACACCAGCATGGTCGCCAACGGTGGGTGCGCCAGTTTTCTTGAAGTCGCCCCTCTTGAACTTTTCAACAGCCTCTTTGACAGAGCCAGAAACACCTGTCACGATTTCTATGCCAGCAGCTGACAACGCGTGAAAAGCGTTAGGTCCAACATCTCCAGTTAAAACTACCTTTGCTCCTTTATTGGCGACTGCTTGGGCAGCTTGGATTCCTGCACCACCACTTGCACCTGAAGCCAAGTTTGGGACAGCTTCAAACTGCATGGTTTCAGAGTCCACAACTACAAAGTAGGCACATCTGCCAAACCGTGGATCGATTTGGGCGTCTATTGTGCCTGTTGACGCGGTTACACAAATTTTCATTTTTTTCTCACAATCCTTTTTTTGTTACAATTTCATACTCATTTTTTGTTTTCCAAAGCTTGTTCAATTTTCTTGACAATTTCCCCGAACGCTTTGGCTGCTGGTGAAGCCGACTTTTCAGCCATGAAAGATAAACCTCCGTCAGAGTCATTACAAATCTTAGGATCTATGGGTATTGACCCCAGATACGGAACAGTCATGCTATCGGCGATTCGTTTGCCTCCGCCAGCTTTGAAAATGTCAATTTTGGCTCCGCAGTCAGGACAGACAAAACCACTCATATTCTCGATTATGCCGATAACCGGAACGCCGACTTGTTTAGCGAAGGAAACAGATTTTTTAACGACTGCTTCAGAAACCTCGGAGGGCATCGTCACTATTACAACGCCATCCATATCTGGCATCAGCTGCATGACACTTAGCGGTTCGTCGCCAGTTCCAGGCGGCAGGTCTACAAGTAAATAGTCAAGTTCACCCCACGCTACATCAGACAAGAATTGCTGGATAGCACGCATTTTCAGGGGACCACGCCAAATTATGGGCGCCTCATCATTTGGAAGCAAAAAGTCCATAGATACAGCTTTTATTCCTAAACGACCAGTGACGGGACTTAGCGAGCCATCAGGTCCGCTTTTCAGAGTTTGCCCTTTTAAACCCAGCATCTTAGGTATGCATGGACCGTGAATGTCAGCGTCAACAACACCGACTTTATCACCTTTCATTGCAAACGCCATTGCAAGGTTTGCGGTTACGGTACTTTTTCCGACGCCACCTTTGCCGCTGATGACAGCTATTTTGTACTTAACCCTGCCCAAATTTAACTTCAGCTTGTGTTCTTGTTCACATTGTTGTTTTCTTTGGTCGTCGCATCCATCGGATGTTGGACATGAGTCACATTCTTCGGTGCTGTTTACATGTTTGGGTGGGTTTGCCATGTTCTTTCACTACCTAACAGATTTGTTGCCAGTTGTTTATTAGGTAAACCTTATTAATAGTTTACGTTGATAAAGTAAACAGGCGAACAGTTTGGACTCAATTGACAAAAAAATAGTTGCCCAACTCCAAGAAGACGGACGAACCACCCTAAATGACTTGTCCAAAACCATTGGGTTTACCAGCATGGGAACCAAGAAGAGACTGGAAAAACTCATAAACAAAGGCACCATCAAAGTTGCAGCCCTAATTAACCCAAACGCTCTGGGTCTTCACCCAGCAATTGTCATGTTGGAAATGGAAAGCGCAGAATCTATGCAAAACCTGCTTGACAGATTCAAAGACTGCCCCCGCGTGGTCCAAATCTTCAAAACAATAGGCGGCTACAACCTAATCGCCGTAGTTATCGCGGAAAACCAAGAAACCTTAGAGAGCATCTCCATGGAAAAATGTTCCCTAAGATGCAGCAAAGGAATCCGCAGGTCAGAATTTTACCCCATAAGTGACATGTACTTTTCGCCTTTCCTGCAAGTCAGAGAAAATCTGGCACACCAAGAAAAAACCATCACACCATGCGAAGTTGACTGTAACCCATGTAGACGATATAAAAGCCAAAAGTGTGTGGGCTGCCCAACAACGGAGCAGTACAAAGGCACGCTCTAAAAGTGAAAACAAGATGAGCATAACTAATCGCCAACCCGTCACAATAAAAGAAGTTGACAGGGTAGAAGTGCTCAGTTTAGTGGATAACTCGATTGATTTCCTCTCCACGGTAGACAAAAAAGAGGTTCAATCATTTCGGCAATGGACCAAAACGCGGTATGGCGAAGAATGGACAAAAACACACTCGCAATTGCCAGAAGCGCAACACGGGTTTGCAATGTTAATCCGCGTATTTTCCGAAGGAAAAACAAACACAATCCTGTTTGACACAGGCGGCAGCCACGAAGGCGTCGTTGAGAACGCGAAGCGCATGGGCATAGACATGGCTGAAGTAGAATGCATTGTTTTGTCCCATGGGCATTATGACCATTTCGGTGGACTTCTCTCTGCGTTGAAGGAAATTAACAAGGTTAACCTGCCGATTATCGTCCATGAGGACATGTTCAAAAAAAGAGGAACCGCAAACCAAGACGGAACAATTAGACCATACACCACGTTTCCCACGAAAGAACAGTTAGGCTCTGCACAACTAATCAACACCAAAAAACCGTTCGCGATAGCTGACGGCAGGGTTTTTGTGTCAGGTGAAATTCCGCGTGAAACCAGTTTTGAGAAGGGTTACTTGCACCATAGAACATGGGTGAATGGGGCATGGGTACCTGATCCGGTGATTTTGGATGACCGCGCGGTAATCATTAACGTCAAAGGGAAGGGGTTGGTTGTTCTCTCTGGTTGCGCTCACGCGGGCATAATTAACACTGTAGCTTATGCACGAAAAATCACTGGAACCACAAAAGTCTACGCGGTAATGGGTGGCTTTCATCTGGCTGGGAAAGAAAACGAGAGTAGAATTGGACAAACCGTGGACGAGCTAAAAAAGATAAATCCAAAATTGGTAGTGCCTTCGCATTGCACGGGTTGGCGAGGAATGTGCGCCATAGCTAACGTGATGCCGAATGCGTTTGTTTGGAATAGTGTGGGGAATCTCTATAAACTTTAACAACTGTCTTTCTGAAAGAATAGGAGTCTGATGGATTGGAAAGAAAAGGACCCCTGTATATTGTGCCTTGGCGATGTACCTTCGCCTGCAACTTTAACTGTGTACACTGCGCTTCCGCGTCCAAACCAGCTTTTCCAGACGAAGTAGACACTGCAAGCGCCAAACGAATTGTTGACCAAGCCTACGAGTTCGGCGCAAGCTTCTTCGGAATCACTGGGGGAGAGGCACTTCTGCGCAAAGACCTCTTTGAAATAATTGAGTACGCTAGAAAAATTGGGTTGAACACAAGCATCATAACCGACGGACGCTTACTTGACGATAAAACCTTGGATAAGGTCGTCAAAAACGAGACAAAAGTGTCAGTCAGCATAGACGGCGCTGAAGCAACAAACGACCTTGTCCGTGGGAAAGGTGCTTACAAAAGCGCGGTTTCGGCAATTGAGAAACTTTCAAAGGAGAAACTTTTGAACTGCTTGGTCTACACGTTTGCCAACGTCAACGAACAAGTCACAAACGTTAACGAGGAAGACTTCACAAATGTGCTGGATTTGGCGCAGAAGTATAGTGCCCGATGGGTCATCTACCACGGTTTCATCCCATACAACAAAGACAAAACCAGTCTCAAAGCGGCGCCTTCAGCGCAACAGCATGAGTGGGCATGGAACAAACTCTACGACTTGCGGTCAAAGTACAAGGGTAAACCTGAAATTAACGTGTACTATCCGTCTTTTGCTCGTGTAGCGAAACAAAGGGGCATGCCTGATTTTGACAACTGGTTTAACCATTTCTTCTTGGGCAGGTGTTTCTTAGGAAAATTCATGAGTGTGGCGGAAAACGGCGAAGTCATACCCTGCAGCTTTAACGATGTTTACAGGCTTGGAAACGTCAAAACACAGTCGCTCAAAAGTATCTGGGATGGCATGCAGTCTTCGGAGTTCTTTGCGAAAATCAGGGATAAAAGCAACCTTAAAGGCAAATGCGGCGTGTGCGAGTTCCGCGACATCTGCGGTGGATGCAGAACATCGGCTCTATTCTATACAGGCGACATATTCGGCGAAGACCCTCAATGTGCGTACATACCTAAAGCTCTGCGCGAGAAATGAGTGTCCTATGAAAGCAGAAAAACGCAAGTGTACATTCGTTGGAAAGTTTTGAGGCACCGGAAAAGTTAAATACAAAATAGTATTACGTTTTTATAAAAACGTAATACTAAGGTGTATGATGTGACGTACTTCAACAGTCGAGATGTAGCGGCAATAGCACTATGTGCAGCCCTCTGGGGCGTACTAAACCTCATTTTCTCACCCATATTCTTCCGAATGACCGGGCTTCCCTTCCTCTGCGACCTCATAGGCTTTTCAGTGCTAATCATAGCGGCGTGGTGGATAAGAAAACTTGGAGCCATAACCGCAGTCGGCTTAATAGCCACAGCCATAAATTTTGCACTTGGAGGCGGCATCCACTTCTTAGGCTTCACTGCAGCAAGCATAGTCTTCGATTTAATGACGAAGCTCATGGGATACGATAATGCCTTTAAAAAATCAATCTACACAGGCGTGAGCATGATGGTAGCTGCAATTGTTTCAGCGGCTGTAGCAGGATACCTAATTGGCACATTCTTCATGGCTGGACCGGCGTTGGCAAATTGGGGCGGAGTCCTCGGCTGGGCAGGGCTACACACAATAGGCGGCGTAATCGGCGGAGCAATCGGAATCTTCCTGATACTGGCACTAAAATCCAGAAACATCACGACTAAACAAACCAGCAAATAAAAAGCGAAAAGCGTCAAAGTGAATTGCAGATGACAAACCGCCGAACTTTTTTCAACGAACTCGCAAACACATGGGACAAACAAACCCGAACCGAAAAACTCCTGAAGTTCACAGAACAGCTTGTACCCAAATTTGGACTCTCTAAGGGACAGAGAGTCCTAGACGTAGGCACTGGCACGGGAATCTTGATCCCGTTTCTGCTCCAACAGGTAGGTCCAAGCGGTGGTGTTGTGGCTGTTGATTTCGCCGAGAAAATGATTGAAGCCTGCAAAGCAAAATATGCCCATCTTTCAAACATCAGCTTTGCCATTCAGCAGGCTGAAAAACTTGATTTCCCCGCGGAGTCGTTCGACGCTGTGATCTGCTTTGGCTTGTTCCCACATATCGAAAACAAAGAAGCAGCCCTACGCCAGATGAACCACGTACTCAAGCCAGAAGGAAC
The DNA here is from genome assembly GCA_937873375.1 of Candidatus Bathyarchaeota archaeon. Lineage (GTDB taxonomy): Archaea > Thermoproteota > Bathyarchaeia > Bathyarchaeales > Bathycorpusculaceae > JADGNF01. Next base: position 12,764 of record CALMWK010000077.1, on the reverse strand, counting down.
ACTTATCATAGCACATGCACTGAGCAGTGAAGAAATAAGGGCACATCACCACAATGCGGCGTCAGTAGTTGCCCATGATGAACTGCCTGAGAAAACGGCAATGGTGCAGTTGCTGAAACAAGCAGGATTCAAAGAAATCCACATTACCGACAAGCCTGGATGTTATCTCTGTAAATCGAAAAAGTTGCAGTGAATGAACACAGTAGAATCTGTGGCAGATCTCTATAAGTTGTGCTCTAAAGTTTCTAAAACGTTCGTGGTGGAGTTTATCCATCTAAGGTAAGAATTCAACGCTGCCCTTAGAGCAACGGTGTCGTTTGCTTCCACGTCCAACACCAAGAACCGGTTTTCCTTTGTCAATGTTGTTTTGGAACGGGTGGTAATTTGCTTGTTGATTTCAGGTGTTAACGCATTTATGAGCGCGTTCAAGTGTTTTTCTGAGGTGAACAGCAAGCGAACAGTAGCCTTGGCTTTCATGCCTTTTTAGCTTCCATAGCTGAACTAAAAGCGGATGAATCTAAAATAGGTTAAGCAAACAAAAGAAAAATAAAAGAAATGAAAAGAAAGAAGGTTAGGCGTTTTCTTCTTCAGCTATCGGTTTTGGGGTTTCTGCTTGAGTGCCTTTCGCTGCACGCTTAGCTACAATCCCAAGTTTGGTAGTGGGCATGTAAGCGCCACCTGTGAAAGTAAAACTACATTTGCCGCATTGCCAGACACCGACGCTTCTGCGTTTCACTCTAACGAAGCCACATTGTGGACACTTGTGGGCTGTCTTCAGACCAGCGATGACTTGGATGTAGCGTTTCCGAACGGTGGAACCATAGCGGGTTCCTAAACCTCTTGTTGGACCGACTTTCTTTGTCCTTCCCATTTTTGTTTTCACCACTTGAGTTTCTTGCGCATTTCAGCGGCTTTTTCTTGAGCAAGCTTTGAAGCTTCTATTATTTGTTGCGGTGTAAAGTAGCCTGAGCCACCCTTCTGAATTGCACAAATGTTGCCGTCGTCTTTGACTGCCATAGAAAGCCGTGCGTCCATCACCTGCTCTTCCTCCAAGCCTAAGTCTACAACCAGTTTGTCGCCTATTTTGCCAATAGTGACTGTGACTGGGTGACTTCTCAGGGACAATGGAGTGTAGCCTTGTTTGATTTTTACTTCGCCGTCTTTGATTTCGAAATTAGGCATCTTGGTGTTGAGCAGAGCGGAAACTGCAGCTAAAGCTGAAGCATCGATGAGGTTGCCATCGTGATTTAGCACGTAGACATCTACGAAGACTACAAACACTTTCTTGCCAGGTTCAATGCATAGTTTCTCGTTGTCGATGGTTTTTGACTCGCGTATTCCACGGTCAACAATTCTGGCCAGTTCAATGGAGTTTTCGTCTGGTGGTCCTGGCTCGAAACTTGGAGATGCTAGCGGCACAAGTTCTGCGTTTACGGTTAAAACGCCTTCGTTGGGTGTGTCAGTGAATGGTTCGCCTGTTCCAACTTTTACACCGACGAGAACTTCGGTTTTGCCCAGAAGAATTTTTGCTGAGCCTTCGGCGCGTTCGATTAGGCCTTCTTCAATTTTGATTTCTCGGTAATCAGTCAGTGCTCGGTCGTCGAGGCGTTTGCCTTTTTCGATTAGTTGGCTTATTTGTCTTTGTCGAACTTTAGTTATCAGGGTTGACATTACTCTTCAGTCTCCTCTTGGGTTTCTTCTTTAATATGCATATACTTGGTCTTCAACGCTTCTTTCTGCATGGGGTAGATTTGCTTGCAACCATCTGTTGCCATGCTCACGGCTTTCTCGAACTCTTCAGGAGTGAGAGTGCCATCCATCTGGAGCAGCGTTATAGCGTTTAAGTTAGGCATGTAAGCCACTGGAACATCTGCAGCGCCCAGTTTGTCCTCGGCATCGTAAAGGTCCAAGACAACTGTGTCTTCGATTTTGCCTGCTGCACACGCAACCACTAGGTCACGCATGGGTATGCCTGAGTCAGCCAAGGCTAAAGCCGCTGCGGTGATGCTTGCGCATCGGGTTCCGCCGTCAGCCTGCAAAACCTCAATGAACACATCGATGCCGGTTCGTGGATATAGCTCCAAGAACAATGCTGGTTCAAGGGATTCACGTATGACTTTGCTGAGTTCTACTTCGCGTCTTGAAGGTGCGGGTGATTTACGTTCCTGAACACTGAAAGGAGCCATGTGGTATCTGCATCGTAGAACCATACGGTCTGGGCGTGAAAGGTGTTTGGGGTGCATTTCGCGTGGTCCGAACACTCCGACCAGAATTTTGTTTTTTCCATGTTCAACGTATGCTGAGCCGTCAGCGTTAGGTAAAACGCCTACTTCAAGTTTTAGTGGCCTTAACTCGTCGGCTTTTCTTCCGTCGAGGCGTATGCCTTTTTTGTCGATTAGTTTTTCTTGTTTGTCATTCAATTTTTATTTTCCTCCCGTTTAGCTTTTTCATCTTTTAGCAGTTGTGTGATGCGATCGGTTAACCCGGTCGTGTGGGATTCGTCTTCAATTTTCTTTATCGCTGCCATGGCGAGGTCTTCGTCGGCTGTATTTTTTCCAGTGACTAGGACAACGCCGTTTAGGCCTAGGATGATTTGGCATCCTGTTTCTTGTTTAATCATGGAAATCATTGAGCCTTTTCTGCCGATGACTCGTGGGATTTTTGTTGGGGTGACGCGCATTATTTGTCCGCGGGTGATTTTGCCTAAGCCTGGTTCGCCGACGGTTAGTTGTGGGTCGTGTGCTCTGTCGTATGAGGCGATTTTTGCTACTATCAGGTCGCCTGCGTCTAGGACTTGGTTGAGTTCGTCGTTTTGGGGTTTGAAGGGTCTGTTGAGTACGTCTGATGCGCGGAGAAGCGCTGTGTAGGGTGCTTTTATGTCGATGGTCCACCCGTTGAATCCGACTTCTATGACTGAGCCGATGACTATGTCGCCTGGTTTGGGAGCGTAGAATGCTCTTAGGGCGACGACGTTGACTTTTTTGTTGTCGCAGTCGACGAGTCCGATTCGTGCGGAGAAGATTTTACCGCTTTCTAGGTAGGTGTTTTCTCCAGCTTGGTATTCGCCTTCTGCGAGGAGTTCTCCAGGCGTTACAAGCTGTTTTTCTTCAAAGAATGTTGGCATGTTTGATTTTTACCTCCGTTTTTATCATGATTTTTGGTTTTCGTTTTTTGTTAACTAATTACTTTGGCTTCTCCTGCGCCTTTGGTTACGTCTCCGAGTTTGTTGAGGAATGAGGCGTAGCTGCCAGCTGGCATTTCTAGAATGCCGTACCATGAGCCGTCGGAGCGCCATTCTTCGCGTTTTATGGCGCCGTATGCTTTGATGGCTCCGTATGCGCGTACTGCGTATGTTGCGGGTATAGTGACGCCTATTTGGAGTTGTTCAACTTTTAGGGGTAAAATTGGGCGTAGGAGTTTGATTATTTCTCGGGCTTGTTCTTCGATGGATTTGTAGGGGTCTATGGGGTAGCGTATTTGTTCCATGGCGTTTTCGATGCGCATGGGTGGGTGTGGTAGGTTGGTTTTGGGGTCGACTGCTTGGTGGCTGATGTAGTCGATGATTTGTTTTCGTTTGTCTTCGACCATTTTGCGTCTTTGTTCGGTTGTGAGTTGGAGTTGGCCTTTTTTGAGAATAACATCTGCGATTTTTAGGGTGTCTGTGGTGCCGAAGGCTTTGCGTAGTTCGTCTTCTGCTACGCGGGTGCCTTTGTTGGCGTCGGAATAAATGGTTTCTGCTGCTAAAACCTCGGTTATGCCCGCGATTTTCCCGTTGCGGTAGTCGAGGGCTTTGTTGGGTTTAACGAGGATTTCAAAATGTTCGCTATCTTTTGTGAATCGCGCAATTGTAAACTTTTCACTCATTACTTTTTCACTTGCCCGAACCCAACTGTTTGATTATGTCGTCTACAGCTTCGTCCGAGAGCATTTCGAGTTTTTTGGTTTCGGTTGGGATTACGGCGATTTTTATGCGTGCGGGTAATTGCCTGGCTTCGAGGGCTTTTACGAGGCATTTGACGCTGAGTTTTTTGATTTCTTCTAGGGTTAGGTCTTCTTTGTATTCTTCTTTGAAGATATTTAGGGCGGTTTCTCTGCCTGCGCCTAGGGCTGTTGCTTTGTAGCCGCGGTATGTGCCGCTTGGGTGGGTTCCGAAGACGCGTGAGCCTGTTTTGTCTGCTCCGCCGAAGATTATGCTGACGCCGAAGGGTCTGACTCCTGCGTGTTGGGTGTACATTTGTTGGATGTCGCAGATACGTTTGGTGACGACTTCTGTGTCTATGGGTTCGTCGTAGGTGAGTTTGTTGCTTTGTGCGTATATTCGGGCTTGGTCGATTAGTATGCGTGCGTCGCTGCTTAAGCCAACTATGGCTGCGCCGATGTGGTCGTCTACCCTGAAGATTTTCCATGAGTAGCCTGCTTCTTCGAGGGGTTCGATGTTTTCTTCGGCTGCTAGGATTACGCCTTGGGCGCTTTGGATGCCTAGGATGGTTGCGCCTCTGTTGACGAGTTCCATGGCGTATTCTACTTGGAAGAGCCTGCCATCTGGGCTGAAAACGGTTATTGCACGGTCGTATGCTCCTGGTGCTGCAAATACGGACATAATTTTAACCTCTTTGTACTCTTTTCACTATTCGCCATTTCTCATGGGATAACAACACTAAAAACCTTTCCTTTTAAATAGGGTGTGGGAAATGGGGTTGTGTTGGTTGTTTGGGTTGGTTTTTTGGGTTTGGTTTGTTGTTTGTTTTTTGTTTGGTTGTTGTTGATGGCTAGTTGCTTAGTTACATCAACTACTTAGACGCTGTTTTGCGGGTTGGTTTTTGTTGTCTGGTTGTGTTTTGGGTTGCGTGCTGGCTGTGCAAGTTGCCACAAGCAGTTACGGTTGTTAGTATGTGGGTGTGTGTTCTGTTGCTGTTTTTTGACTATAGCGCATAGAAGATGACGAAAACATTGGCTATAACCCTCCTCTTTCAAGTATAATTCTTCTCAAATTTTAGGCTTAAATACTCGAATTCTCACAGACAAATTGGCGACAATAGCTACTACCACGGTGATGCCTTTTGATTGAAACAGAAAACCTCACAAAAAAATTTGGGAACCTAACAGCAGTAGACAACGTTACCCTACGAGTTAATGACGGCGAAGTTTTCGGCTTCCTTGGACCAAACGGTGCAGGAAAAACCACCACAATCAGGATGCTTTGCTGCCTAATATCAAAAACAAGTGGAAGCGCCACAATAGGCGGGTATGAAATAGGCAATAAAGAAGGTTCTTTAAAGATACGTAAAATAATTGGGTTGGTTCCTGATAATGTCGGACTATCGGAACATCTAACCGCTTATGATAACTTGGACTTTTACGGAAAAATATATGATAGCTCGGATGCTCAAAGGAAAGAAAGCATTAAGCGTTTTTTGGAGATGTTGGGGCTTTGGGAAAAGAGGAATGCTTTGGCAGGAACCTTTTCTAAAGGTATGAAGCAAAAGTTAGCCATTGCACGTGCTCTTATTCATGACCCACAAGTATTGTTTTTGGATGAGCCGACAGCGAACTTGGATCCTGAATCCGCGAAGACCGTTAGGGAATTTATTCTTGAACTGAAAAAGGAGAAGAAAACTATTTTCCTAAATACCCATAACCTTGATGAAGCACAGAGGATATGTGATAAAATAGGGATTCTGAATACGACGCTCCGTGTGACTGGTACCCCTCAAGACCTTGAACAGGAAGTTAAAGGTAAGAAAACCATTGTCTCATTGGAACAAGTTAACGAAAAAATTCTTAGCGCTTTGAAAAAACTATCACTTAAGAATTTGACCAACGAGGGCAACAAGATAACGTTCGATGTGTCAGACCCAGATAAGGAGAATTGGGGTGCTGTGGAAGCCATGGTTTTAGCGGGCGGTCATGTTAACACAGTTAATGTTGTTGGTTCCTCTTTAGAGGATGTATATTTGAAGCTTGTGAGGGAGTCTGCATGAGATTATCTAAAGCGTGGCTTGTAGCCTCAAGGGACTTTAAGATATTTAGGCACCAGAAAAATATTTTGTATTCAATCATCGTTTTTCCAGTAATAATTTCTGTTCTCTTTCCAGCCATATTAGAGTTCACTCAACTACGAAACAGCGGTGGGCTTGCAGCTGTGGGGGTCCTTCCAAATCTATTGAATTCATTTTCGTTCTTTTTTGTTATTGGAGCAGCGTATATTCCCTTAGGCATTGCCTCTTACAGTATAGTAGGCGAAAAAGTCGAAAAGAGTTTGGAGCCGCTTCTGGCTACTCCGTTGACGGATGGGGAGATTTTGCTTGGGAAAGCGATTTCTGCTGTGTTGCCAACTTTAGCAGCAATGTACGCAGCCTCCATAGTCTTTATGGTTGGCATCGATGCCACGACCGTCGGTAGGCTTGGCTATAATTATTTTCCAAATTGGACTTTTGGCGTTTTGCTACTAATTGTAGTCCCTGTCGCTGTTGTCATGAGTGTGCTATATAGTGTGATTGTTTCGTCGAGAGCTAACGATGTGCGAAGCGCAAACAGTTATGGGATATTTATTTTGTTTCCACTTTTAGCGATTTATTTACTTAGCGAAGTAGGCATAATAAGTCTGGACATAAACGGTTTTCTCATAATTGCAGGTATTCTTTCCGCAGTTGATGTCGCTCTTTATTTCGTAAGTACAGCAGCTTTTCAACGAGAAGAAATACTTACAAAGTGGAAGTAGCAAAGTTAGAGGAGGGCGGTTCAAAAAATGACAAAAGCCAAGTTTGAAATAGGTGAGACTGAAAAACACACCATTATTGTTAATGCGAGCGCGCTTCTAAAATACATCAAGATAGAAGTGGATGGCGAAAAAGTCGTTAATGAAGCAAACTTTCAGCCATTGTCAAAGAAGTTCCAGTTGGACGTGGGAAATTCCGAAAAGCATCATTTGGAAATCAGCGCTGGACCGTTCTCGCCTATCAAACTATTCGTGGACGGAAAAGAAGCTCAGAAAACCTGAAAGTGCATCGCTAGCGCAAAAGATTGAAAGTTTAGCCAACTAACCAGTAATCTTTTCCGGTGTAAATATCGAAACAAGGTAGCACGCGCTAAAGTGGAAGTAACTAAGTTGGAAGCGACGAGGGATGATGTGGGAAAAATGGTGGACATGAAAGATTATTATCAAACAAACAAGGGGCGACTCCTTGGAATTGGCGCAATATTAACTGTTGTGGTTCTTGTCCTCTATTTTGCAAGAGGTCAAGAAGCAGTGCTCGTATTACCCATCGTTGGGATTGTGTTGTTCATTGCAGGTGTTATTTATAAGCCGCGCAAGAAGACGGAAAACGCAACCAGCAACTCGCCGTAGGCAGGATTACTCGACCGTTTGGATGTCTGTCCGTGCATTCCATCTTTTTCCTTTATTTTAGCGCGCGCGGTGAACTGCCATCTTTCTCATCTTCGTTCTTCTGCCGAACATGTTCCTAACTTGCTCTTCTGTCATCGCGACCACGATGGTCGTCGGTTTACCTTCCCAACTGCTGTCAACTTCCAGTAACTGGATTTCCGGCGTCAATTCACTAGCAATGGTACTGAACTCCAGCACGCTAAGCTCGCCCATAAGAAAGGTCACCGGAAAGTCCGCCGAAATGTCCTCGACGAACACCTTCTTCCCAGTCTTCTTGTTTCTAAACGAGTCCATCTCCATTTCCTCATCCTTTCCTTGGGATTCCCAATTCTTGCTTATCAGGAACTCGTGAACTCTGGAATAGGTCACCGCTATTTTGAACACGTTTTCTACTTCCAAGACCAACGCCTCTCCCGATCTCTTTATTGTATACTTTCTTACCAAATAATAGTATGTCGCTTGCATTACTAGTTGCGCACGCTTTGCCACCAAAAGCGATAAGCGGTAAATTGGTCTTCAAGCAAAGAAGATAGTTTTTTAAGTTTGGATCTATATCTAAAGCGGCGTTATTTGGGCGAGTGCTAGCTCATAGGCTTCTATGTTCGCCCCCTTCACCCAAAAGTTGGGAGTACGGTTTTCTAAATTGACACATAAACACGGTAAACGAAACTCTAAATCGGAAGAGGTTCGCAGTCAATGGCAGGCTACACGTCAATTTGTGCAGGACCAAGCCTTCTTCGACAGGCTTAAAGGAGAGTCTATTTGTCGCTCAACATCCCTACTGCTTGCCTTAGCCATCTCAGCAGCGCTAGCCCTCGCCGACATCGGACTGTTCTACCTAAGCAAAGCAACCTTCCAACGCGAAGAAATCCTCACAAAATGGAAATAATCACCGATGTAAAGCCGTGGACTACCAAAAATTCGGATAAACTTTGCGAATTCAATTGGATAATGCTTATTTAAGGGCGCGTGTTTTTCTGTGGGAGATAGAAGGAATAAGTTGTGAGTGACGAAATTTCAAAATTACCCCCTCAAGTCCAAGAACGCTTATTGAGGCTCCAGCAGCTTCAGCAAACCCTGCAGACCATACTCCAGCAGAAACAGCAAGTAGACGCAGAACAAGCCGAAATCGACCAAACCCTAGCTGAATTAGAAAAAACTGCTGACGACGCAGTCATCTACAAAGCTGCAGGCGCACTCCTCGTTAAAGCAGACAAAGCCAAAGTAAATGCAGACCTAACCGAACGCAAAGAACTCCTCGGCACCAGAGTCACAGTTTTAGCCCGACAAGAAGAACGCATGCGCAGCCAACTCAAAGAAGTCCAAACCAAACTGCAAGAAGACCTCAACCCAGTTTCAGCCCAATCACAGCAGTAAACGGCGAAGGTGAAACTCGTGGTGGACCTTGGTATACCCGAGTTAACCAACAAACAATTTGAAGAAGTCTGCGAAGCAGCGGAAAACGCCGCCCGAAAACACATCCTCTCCCAAGTTTCCTCTAAACTTTTAGAGAAACTAGACATCAGCGTAGAAGCGGAAGGAACCAAACCCGTAAACTTCACGGTTGAAGTGGATTTGGTGCTGTCCAAAGAAGCAGAGGGTGTTAAACAGAAAGCACTCGCGGACCAAGCCGTGGAAAAGGCTTTTGAAGCAATTGAAACTTACTTGAGAAAACTGAAAAATGACGTTCAATAACATAATTGGTATTCTGGAAGAAGCAAAAGCCCAGCACGTTCTACTTTTATGCCACCACAACAGCGACCCCGACGCCGTCTGCTCAGCCTACGCCTTTCAAAGCTTACTGAAAAAAGTCAAACCTGACATCACCACCGAAATCGGTACAGGACAAGGTGTCAGCAGGCTCGCCAAAAACCTCTTCAAATACATACCCATAAAAGTGAACCTCAAACCTAACGTGGACAAAGCCCAAGCCATAATCCTACTTGACACTAATACCATTCAGCAGTTGGGTGACTTGGTGGAGAAAGTCTCCAAAACCCCCGCGCCAATCATCGTGGTGGACCATCATGCGGCGCATCCTGAAACGCAGGGCATCTGCAAACTTTGCATAACCAACGAAGAAGCCTCAAGCACCTGCGACATAGTCTACAACTTCTACAAAGAACAAAACATCAAACCCGACCAGAACGAAGCAAAAGCCCTCTTCGTCGGCATGGCATTTGACACCCGCCACTTCGTGCTGGCTAACTCAGCCACATTCAAAGCAGTCAGCGACCTCGTCGACAGCGGCGTTAACGCGCAAGAGTGCCTCTCTATGATGGCGATGCCCATGGATTTTAGCGAACGCGTCGCCAGAATAAAAGGCTGCAGACGAGCTAAACTGCTTAAAGTCGGCAACTGGATAATCGCCCTCTCACATGTCAGTGCTTATCAAGCCTCTGCGGCACGCGCCTTAACGGACATAGGCGCTCACGTGTCAGCAGTGGCGGGACAGAAAGGCGACAGCATAGAAATCAGCCTGCGATGCACCAGAGACTTCACCGAGAAAACAGGCATCCACCTCGGAAGAGACATAGCAAAACCCCTCGGCGAGTACCTCAAAGGCATGGGCGGCGGACACGCCATGGCAGCAGGCGTCAACGGAACAGGGGAAATCGAAGCGGGTTTGAAGCGTTGTTTGCGGCTTTTGAAGGAAAACTTAGCTAAAAATGAGTAGTTACTCTTAAAAGAAGCAACCGCGCGCTTAACTTAGGCAGGCACAAGAACCATGGCGGTTATTGAAACCCGAAACCTCACCTACACTTACCCAAGCGCGCCGCGCCCATCCATCAGTGATGTCTCCATAAAAGTGGAGAAAGGACAGTTCGTCCTCATCACGGGTCCAAGCGGCTGCGGAAAAACCACCTTGTGCCGAACCTTCAACGGGCTCATACCACACTTCTACCAAGGCGAATTAACAGGCGACATAGTGGTCGCAGGACAGGACGCCGCAAAACACCCAACAATGGAAATGGCAAAACATGTGGGCTTAGTCTTCCAAAACCCCGAAAACCAGCTCTTCGCGCTAAGCGTAGAAAAAGACGTGGCTTTCGGACTGGAAAACCTTGGCTTCAGCAGAGAAGAAATGCGAAAACGCGTAGACTGGGCACTCAACCTCACAGGCATTTACGACTTACGTGAAAGGTCCCCTCACGAAATGTCAGGCGGACAACAGCAACGGGTGGCGATTGCAGCGGTTCTTGCCATGCAACCAGAAATCATAGTTTTAGATGAACCAACAAGTTTTCTGGACCCCCTTAGTGCAGAGAAGATTTTTGAGGTTATTCATGAATTTAACCAGAAACTCGGCATAACCGTCGTGCTCGTGGAGCACAGGCTGGATTTGACTGCGAAGTACGCGGACCACATCATAATCATGGATGAAGGCAAAGTCTGCTTTGACGGCGACACCCGAGAAATCCTAAGCAAACAGGAAACCCGCCTCATGGGCGTAGGCATACCCAAAGCGACACTGCTCTATGAGATGCTGCAGAAAGACGGGGCGAAACTGGGCAACACCATACCTCTGTCCTCAGAGGAGCTGGCGAAGATTGTGGAGGAGGCGCTGGGCAGGTAATGTTGATTGTGGAAAACGTCAGGTTCAGCTACGCCAGCGGCGTGGAAGCCCTCAAAGGCGTCTCGTTAACGGTGAAGGACAGCGAATTCGTCGCCATCATGGGGCAGAACGGTGCAGGCAAAACCACACTTATCAAGCACTTTAACGGGCTTCTGAAGCCAACCAGCGGCTCCGTGCGCATCAACGGCGTAGAAACCACCAAAACAAGCGTCGCCACGTTGGCGAGGGACGTGGGCTTTGTTTTCCAGAACCCCGACCACCAGCTGTTCAGCGAGACGGTGGATGACGAAATTGCCTTTGCCCTGAAGAATTTTGGTTACGAAGCAGAAGTCATCGAGAAGCGGATAACGTGGGCTGTGAACCTGCTCGGGTTAACCCAGTACCGCAAGACATCACCGTTCATGCTTAGCGGGGGAGAACGTAAACGCGTAGCCCTCGCGTCGGTTTTGGCTTGGGACCCCAAAATTTTGGTTTTGGACGAACCCACCATCGGACAAGACCATCGGCAAAAAGAGAACCTGCGCCAGTTCATTATGCAGATGCAGACGCAGGGCAAAACCATAGTTATGGTAACCCACGACGTCGAGTTCGTGGCAGAATGTAACCCGCGGGTGGTGCTTATGCGGGAAGGCAAAATTGTGGCGGACGGCGCAGGAAAAGAGATTCTGACTAATCCGGTGTTGTTGGAGCAGTCTTCGATTGTTTTGCCCCAGATTGCACAGGTGTTTGCAAAGTTGACTGGGCAGGGGTTCCCATTGGACATTATAGACATTTACGAGGCGAAGGATTTGCTTATGGAAAAGTTGCGGAGGAGAAGCTGATGAGTGTTTTTGACGGCTTAAAATTCCGCAAGGTCTACTCGCCTATCCACAATTTGGACCCCCGCATGAAATTCATCTACGTCATCATAATATTTGCAGCAGCTATCCTGTTCAGCAGCATCATCCCACTTGTGGTGCTGTTCCTCATGCAGGTGCCGTTTGTACTGCTGGCTCGGGTGCAGAAGCAGTGGGTGCGCTCGCTTCGGGGCGCCCTGTTTTTGGCTCTGTTCATATTCGTCATCAACATCGCAACCAACTATTTCAGCCAAGGCTACACACTAACCGCGGCAAACATCGAAGGCGCCGCCGCCATGACTCTGCGGTTTGTGGTGCTGGTGGAGTCATTCTCAGTGTTCTTCCTAACAACTTCTCCTGACCATTTGGGTTTGGCGTTGGAGCAGTCAAAGGTGCCCTACGAGTTTTCGTTTGCCTTCACCACAGCGGTGCGCTTTGTGCCTGTGTTGGCGGAGGAAGCCCAGACCATCATGGATGCCCAAAAAGCCCGTGGGTTGGAGTTGGAGAAGGGGAACTTTTTGAAGCGTATTAGAAATTATGTTCCTGTGCTTATTCCGTTGATTGTCAGCGCCATCCGGAGAAGCTTAGAGCTTGCTGAAGCCATGGAGTCCCGAGCGTGGGGCGCAACCAAAAAACGCACCAACCTGTACGCGCTGAAGTTCCACCGAGGCGACTACGTCCTGTTAGCTATAACCATCGGCATCTTGGTGCTGACGATTTTCACCTTCTTGTACATCCCAATTCCAACAGTAAGTCATCTGCTTGGGTTTTAGCTTAAACAGGTCGAAAAAGAAAAGCAGTTACTTGGGGCTAATTTTGGGAAATTCTTATTAGACTACTGACCCCTCTGCAATTTGATGAAGTCCAAGCTGTTTGTGGTTTTTCTTGTTTTCGTGCTGCTTGCCCCACTTCTGCTAAACAGCGGTTTATCAGTCAAGGCGCAAACAGGGCAGCAGGTTACGCC
>CALMWK010000076.1 GCA_937873375.1 Candidatus Bathyarchaeota archaeon | reverse complement strand
TGCTTGGGGGCGCGTTGGCGTGTGCAAACTCGAACGGCATTATTCTTTCTCCGTTTGTTCGCCAAGAAGAACTCGATGCCATCAAAGCCTCTTTCGACGGCAACATAACCATTATGGAGAGCAGGAAAACCGCGTTTGGCAACTTGGTTTTAGCTAACGATAAAGGCGCAGTGGTTGACCACCGCATGAAAGACTTCATACAAAAGCAAGTATCTGACACGTTGGGTGTTGAAGTGGTTCCTGGCACCATCGCAGGGTTAACCTACGTTGGCTCTTTGGCTGTAGCCACCAACAAAGGCGTTCTTGCTCATCCACAGCTAAAAGAAGATGAAAAGAAAGTTTTAGAGTCTGTTTTGAAGGTTCCCGTTGATGTAGGCACCATTAACTGCGGCATACCCTACGTTGGTACGGGGTTGATTGCGAATTCTAATGCTGCTGTTGCTGGTTCTTTGACAACTGGACCCGAGATGTTTATAATAGGGAATGCACTGGATGTTGTGCAGGAAGTTGAGTAAATGAAGGTTTTCAGAGTAACAGGCAAAATCTACAAGCCGAAATTGAAAACGGAGTTCGCTAGAGAAGTGATAGCAGACAAACCTGAGCATGCTGAAGAGCGAGTTTACGCTGAAATCGGCAGCAGACACCGCGTGAAAAGGTGCCACATGAAGGTAACCAAGGTTGAAGAGGTTTCGCCTGAAGAGATTGATAATCCGATTTTGAAGAAACTTGTCGCTGGAGCATAAGCGGTTTGGCTACTGTAAGTAAAGACGAAGAACTGCGCAAACTAAGCATGGAACTTCGGTATTTTGAGCAGACAGCTGAGGCTTTGCAGCAGCGGCTTGGCATGATGAACGCCGCCATGACTGACTTGACCTACGCGAACATGACGCTGGAAAGCATAGAGAAAGAGAAAGAGAACGCTGAGCTTCTGGTTCCAATCGGTGGCAGTAGCTACGTGAAGGTTAAGCTTGCAGAAAGCGACAAGGTTGTCGTGGGCATGGGTGCAGGCGTATCTGTTGAGAAGACGTTGCCTGAAGCTAAAGCAGTAGTCAAAGAACGCTTAGATGAACTTGAGAAATCCCGCGCCGCGGGGCAGCAGCAGCTTTCTCAGGTTGTTGAACGCGTTAACCATGGCAGGGCTCGAATGGAAGAGTTGCTTGCCGAGTTAAGACAAGGACAGCAGTAGACCCATGTTTGATAAGCTCAAGTCAGGGTTCAAAGGTTTAGTAACCAAAGTAACCACTACTGAGCTTAAAGCTGAAAATTTGCGTCCTGTTCTTTCCGATTTTAAAATGACCCTAGCCGAGAACGACGTTGCGTTTCCTGTGGCGGACAAGGTTTGTGATGAGCTTGAGAAACGTTTACACGGCGTCCAAGTGAAGCGGCTTGAGGACCGCAAGAAAATCGTCGAGGATAACCTGCGGCAAGTGCTTTTGGAAGTTATGCTTACCGACAAAAAAATTGACATCTTAGGCATGGCTGAGGAGAAACGGCAAAAGAAAGAGCCTCTGGTTCTGCTTTTTGTGGGCATAAACGGCACAGGCAAAACCACCAGCATCGCCAAAGTTGCCCAGTTCTTCAAAGACAAGAAGTACTCTGTGGTTTTTGCGGGCAGCGACACCTACCGAGCAGGCAGCATCGAACAGCTAGAGGAGCACGCGAAACGCCTGAACCTGCGCATTATTAAGCACCAGTATGGGGCTGACCCAGCGGCAGTAGCATACGACGCCATCAGTCACGCTAAAGCGCATGGAACCAGCGTTGTGCTCATTGACACGGCGGGCAGGATGCAGACGAACCATAACCTCATGAATGAGCTTGCCAAAATCAAACGCATAGTAACTCCTGACTTGACTATTTTGACGGTGGATTCGCTGGCGGGCAACGATGCGGTGCAGCAGGCTGAGGAATTCCACAAAGCTGTAGGCATAGATGCAACCATTTTGACGAAGGTGGATGCGGACGTGAAAGGCGGTGCGGCTTTGAGTGTGACTTATGTGACGCAGAAGCCCATCCTGTTTATTGGTGTGGGGCAGTCGTACAAGGATCTGGAAGTTTTTAATCCAGAAAAATTCGTCAACATGATACTGCGATAGCCCATTTTTTGCCGCTGAACAAAACACGGAAAAAGTCAAGCACTTTTAACTGAGCTTTCATATTTGGAGCCTAATAGCGATTCTATGCAGAAACCTATAGGGGGTAGGCTGAAGCAGAAAAACGTAGGGGGGAGGGGGTAGCTGAAACGTAGGGTACCCTACTAAGGGTCAAGTTTTGTTATCTCTGGGATTCTGGAAAAGCGCAGGGGGGAAGGGGTAGAGCAAAACAATAGGGTCACTACCAGAAGCCCATGTTAAATTCTATATATAAGGGGGCTATAGTTTGCCCCAAGCAATAGAGCTACCTTTGCTTTTTTATTGTAGCAGTTTTAGCAGTATGGCTTTGGCTGAGTACAATCGGTTTTCGGCCTGCTCATAAATCACCGACTTCGGATTCTCAATTGCGTCTGCGCTGATTTCGTATCCCCTGTGTATGGGCATGTCGTGCATGATGTAGGCTTTGCTGCCCTTCAGCAGTTCCTTGTTTATTTGGTATGGCATCATCTGCTTGAGCCGCTTATCTTTCTCCTCAGCACGGGATGCACCACAACACCAGGAGGTTTAGCAAGGACAATGAGATCCTCATCCT
>CALMWK010000075.1 GCA_937873375.1 Candidatus Bathyarchaeota archaeon | reverse complement strand
TAACAGGACCTTCATTTGCGAGTCTCCTTGAGGTAATTAAAAGGTGGATTGTAAGGGTATATAATAAAGTTCTCTTAAAGAAACCGCGCCTGTTATGCTTTGGACTTGGGTTTTTGAAGCTTTCTAGGCTGCCTAACCCGTGTAGCCATCACGTCGTAGTTTGATTTGATTTTGCAGTAGGGACATTTTAGCGTTCGCATGCCGCGGTACAGTATTGAAGATATTGTGGCTCCGGGAATCCAGTGGAAGTTGAAGACGCGTTTACAATGCGGGCAAGTCAGCCGCGAAGTGTAATGTGGACCCCACCGTGGCAAAACAAAAAACAGCAGCACTATCCCTATCGCGACAACGATGAATAGAACGGAAAGGAGGTCTAGCGTCATGGTTTTCAAGCTAAAAAGCAAAAACAGAGTTAATTAATGTTTGTTCAAGAATTCGTTTTACTCTTGATTCAACACGGTAATCATCTTATCTTAGTTGCCTTCTATTTTTTCACTAAATTATTGGTTTTTCGATGCCTCTAAAGGTCAATACCGATGCAGTGGAAAAAATAGAAAAATGTTATAAACATTGAGGCCAAAAGTGGCTATTAAGAAGATTCACATGTCAAGATCACTGGGTGCAATGCTTCTTCTAAATGCTCTGATTGCCAGCATCTACACTTTTTTCAGTTTTGCAAGTTACAGAGGCTATGGAGTGAACATTACACCATGGCAGATTATTGAGTTTAAAAATCCCATTGGTGAAATGCAAGGCTTTGTTGTATCAACAAACTATCTTTTTCTACTGTTTTTAGCTTCTTTAGCTATTAACATTGCATAAATAATATGGTTAAACAAAAAAATTGGTTTTCAAACGAAAACTACGTAATTACATAAAAAAAAGTGTCAGCTTTAATCAAATGGATGTTAACTAAAACAAAGAATGGAAATGCGGGTTTAAGCTTTTTTGATGTAGCTTAAGGCTTCGTCAACGCTTTGGAAGCCGTATTTGACGTTGCAAAACTGTTTCTTGAGCATTAAAACATCCACTTTGACTTCTTCGGGTTTACGTTTGCCCTTGATTATGTCAAGCATAAGGTCGCAGAGGTGTTTAACGTCACCTTCGCGGAATCCACGGCGGGTGATGTCTTGGAAACCCACACGTAAACCGGAGGGGTTCTCTTTGGTACTCTGGTCGTCGTAGGGTAGAAGGTTCTTGTTTAGGATTATGTTTGCGTCTTCGAGGTCTTGCGCGATTTTGTTTCCGCCACCGAAGCTGCGTATGTCTAATGCAATTTGGTGGCTACGTGTGAAGCCTTTATTCTCCGCGAGGACTTTAACGCCGTTTTCGCAGAGGTATTGCCCTGCGGTTTGGGCGTTTTTAACGATTTGCGCGGCTAATTCTTTGCCGAAAAGCTTCATCTCTAAAGCAGCTATGCCAAGCGCAGGTAATCTGCCTAAATGCGTACTTGAAGCGCTCAATGGGAACACGGCGAACTGGATTTTCTTAAC
>CALMWK010000074.1 GCA_937873375.1 Candidatus Bathyarchaeota archaeon | reverse complement strand
GCATTCGAAGCTGACGCCGCAGGAAAACCCGTATTCGTGAACAAAAAAACTTTTGAGATTCTGGGGTATTCCAGCGATGACCTCAAAAAGAGGACTATCTTCCAGTGTTTAGTGCCTGAAGACCGGCAGAGAGCAAAAGAAAATTTTCACAAGAGGCTGCAAGGAGAAAAATCAAAAGGCAACCAATACACCCTGCTAAAGAAAGATGGCACCACGTTCCCCGCCATAGTATTCACAGAACGAACAGCCAACGAAGAGGGCAAAGCGGGATTGAGGGGCATAATCGTAAACATATCGGAAGCGAAAAGCGCGGCAAAGAAATTGGAGTTGCTCAACGAAAAGCTGCGCGTGGTAGGCTCCTTGACTAGGCATGATGTCCGAAACAAACTCTCAACTATCGAAGGCAACGTACACATGGCTAAAACAAAAATGACCCCGGAAAACGATGCGCTGAAGTACCTGAACAGGATCGAATCAACCGTTGACCAGATATCCAGAATCTACGACTTTGCACGTGCTTATGAAAAAATCGGGCTTGAAAAGCTAGTTCACGTAGATGTAGGAAAAGCATTCGAGGAAGCAGCATCACTCATCCCAGACCAACAAAACGTATCAATAAGCAACGAGTGCCAAGGATTAACTGTTCTGGCAGATTCCCTTCTAAAACAAGTATTCTACAACTTAATTGACAACTCCCTCAAACACGGCAAACAAACAAGCCACATCAAAATCTACTGCCAAAAGAGCGACAACGAAGATGAGCTTAGGCTTGTTTACGAAGATAACGGCATGGGTATACCTTACGCTGAAAAGGCAAAACTCTTTAAAGAAGGCTACAGCACAAGCGGAAGTGCTGGCTACGGATTATACTTGATCAGCAGAGTAATGGCGTTCTATGGCTGGACCATACAAGAAACCGGCGAACCCGGCAAAGGAGCCCGATTCACCATAACGATTCCGAAAAAGAACCCAGCTATCGGTGAAAGTTACAAGGTTCAATGAGAACTTGAAGGGAGGATAATGTATGAATGAAGAGACGGTTATGTCACAAATACCAAACAAGCTCAAATTGGTGGCTGAAGGAAAAAGCGGCAATGTACCCGCCAAAATACTTATCGTCGACGACGACGCTGGCTTGCGAGAAATACTAAACGAGGTACTTACTCACGAAGGATACACAACGCAGATGGCACAAACAGGAAAAGAAGCCATAGAAAAATGCCACAAAGACCCATTTGACATAGCACTCATAGACATAAAACTGCCAGACATAGAAGGCACAAAACTTCTCGACCTGATGAAACAATTTCCAACAATGGTCAAAATCATGATTACAGGGTATCCCTCGCTGGAAAATGCGGTTCAATCCCTAAATTCAGGAGCCGATGGCTACTTAGTAAAACCCATCAAACCTCAAAACCTACTAAACCAAATTAAAGAACAACTTAAAAGACGACAAAAAGCCACTTTAGAAAAACTACTAATGAACACAGGTTTATCCTCATACGAAGCAAAAATCTATCTGGCGCTGGCTGCAGAAGGAGACTCTGAAGCCCGAAAATTAAGCATATCGTCAGGGGTGCCAAGAACCAAGGCTTATCAAGCTTTGAAAAAGCTAACCCAAATGGGACTGGTCGTCGAAATTCCCGGGGTGACACAAAATTTCTCGGTTGTAACACCCTCTAGTGCCTTTAGCAGTTTTGTTCAAAATTGGAAACGGGAACTCACCGAACAAGCTACGACGCTTACAGAGCTTGAAAAGACCATATCAATTCTGGATTCTATTCAGGAAGAAAAACAAGTAGCGGAACAAGCAAGCATGCAAAAAGAAGAGGTCTGGTCAATTAAAGGCGCCGAAAAAATAGAACAAAGAATGGAAGAGATGCTGTCTAAGGCACAAAACGCTGTTTCACTCATAACAAGTGAAAACGGTTTGGCTCTTTTCTGCAGGAACCATGGCAAAGTGCTCGACGATTTAGCTGCCAAAGGCATAAAAATTCAGATAAAGGTCCCAATCGTGCCGTCTAACGAAAGCTTCGTGAAAGAACTCAAATATGCATACAAGGTGGAGAACGCGCAGGTTCCAGTTCCAATTATTTTCCTTATCATTGACGAAAATGAAGTGTTCTTGAGACATTTGAAAACAGATAGCTCCAAAACTGCCCCCGACAAAGACTTGGGATTATTCGCAAAAAGCGAAAAATTAGTAGCGTACTTTTCAGAGCTTTTCTGTACCGACAAGGACAAGCGAGATGCCTTCGCGAATTAAAAAGCATTTATGAAGGGGAAAATGTAGAAGGTACTGAGGCTGATGTCTCAATGTCCCAGTTCGTAAGAGCCTTCTTAGCTTTCGACATCGAAAACGAAGACGCAAAAAGGAAGTTGGGTGCTGCACAGAAGCTTGTAGCCCAGACGGGGGCAGACATTAAACTTGTCGAGACAGAAAACATCCATATGACCATTCGTTTCCTTGGCGACATCACACTTAACATGGCAGACAAAGTCTTTGAAGAGATGAAGAAAATCCAATTCACACCCTTCAACGTGTGCATTAACGGTTTAGGCGTGTTTCCAAGCCTGAGTTACCCACGCGTCGTTTGGGCAGGCATAACCGAAGGCGCAGACCAACTTCGCAACGTTTTCACGCAACTCGAACCTAAAATTCAAAGTTTAGGTTTCACGCCAGACCCCAAAGGTTTCAGCCCACACTTAACAATTGCACGGATACGGTCCGCCAGAAACAAACCTCAACTGGCAGAATGCATCACAAAAAACGCCAAATACGACTTTGGCACCATCAAAGCGCAGTGTTTTAGACTTAAAAGAAGCGAGTTAACGCCGAGTGGACCCATTTACTCAACGCTTAAAGAGGTTTGTCCACAACAACAATAACAAAAAGGAAACACTTCATGCAACAAAAAATAGACGCCATAACCAGTGAAGTTCTGGAGAAAATCACGCCCACAAAAGCCAACCGCACCAAAATGGAAGCGTTAGCCAAAAACCTCGAACACAAAGTAGCCCTTGCCTGCAAAGAATTCGGCGTTAAAGCAGTGGTGCGCCTCGAAGGTTCAGTTGCGAAAGACACATGGCTCAACAAGGAACCTGACGTTGACGTTTTCATGCGCATGCCCACAACCATACCACGCAAAGACCTCGGCGAAATAAGCCTAAAAATCGCCAAAAAAGCCACGGCGGGTTCAGAGCAGATTGAACGGTTCGCTGAGCATCCATACCTTGAAGCCTTCGTGGACGACACCAGAGTGAACATTGTGCCCTGCTACGACGCAAAACCAGGAGAAGGGTTAAGCGCCACTGACCGAACGCCTTTCCACACAGACTACATCAACAAGCACTTAGACAAGAACATACGTGGCGAAGTCCGTTTGTTAAAAAAGTTCATGAAAGGCATTAACGTTTACGGCGCCGAAATTAAGGTGGGCGGCTTCAGTGGCTACCTCTGCGAGCTTTTAGTGCTGCATTACGGGTCGTTCGCTGCGGTTTTGCAGGCGTTTGCCCAGCATACTCCAAGGCGCGTAATCGATACTGAACATTACTACGAGGGTAGAGAACGGGAGTTGGAACTTCTCTTTTCGGAACCTTTAGTTATCATCGACCCTGTGGACAAAGCAAGAAACGTAGCTTCCGCCGTTCAACCTCAAAAGCTTCATACATTTGTCGGCGCAACCCAAGCTTTCCTGAAAACGCCCAGCGATGAGTTCTTTTATCCGCCAAAAACCAAATCGTTAACCGCTAAGAAATTGAAAGCATCGTTGGACAATCGGGGGTCCGCAATGGTTTTCCTTACATTTGACGGGGTAAAAGCGGTTCCAGATGTTCTGTGGGGTCAACTATATCGAACACGGAGGTCACTGCGGAAACTGCTTGAACTCAGCGACTTCAAAGTATTGAGAGACGAGGTCTGGAGCGCCGAAGACGAGACAAGCACGGTTTTCATATTTGAGCTTGAACAGCGCTGTCTGCCCCTTGCAAAAAGGCATTTTGGTCCGCCTTTGGAGCGAGAAAAAGAATGCGCAGATTTCTTAGCTAAATACGTAGGCAATGGCAACGTGATTGCGGGACCTTACCTTGAAGATGGCAGGTGGATTGTTGAGGTGAAGCGAAAATTCACTGACTCTGTAGAATTGCTAAAAACCAAGGTTAGTTCAGGAGGCAGAGATGTGGGCGTAGCGGAACTTGTCGCGAAAAACCTGCGTGAAGACTTCAGGGTTATGGTCAACAGTGAAGTGGTTGAAGTTTACCTGAATTATGACGACTTTGCGGAGTTTTTGACCGATTTTCTTTTAGGTAAACCCTTCTGGCTCCACGAAAACTGCAACTGCTCAGAACGAAAACAGAACTAAAGCAACGTTAAAGTTATAATATAGAACTTCAGTTTTAATGCTGCATCGAAGCCCGGTGGTGTAGTGGCCAAGCATAGGGGCCTCTGGAGCCCTTGACAAGAGTTCGAATCTCTTCCGGGCTACCAACATTAATTATCCAACTCTGGTAGCGCCAAACGAGAAAACTTTCAAAGCGCTTGGGGATTAAGATTAGGACATTAAAGCCTAACAAAAAAGATTTCTGGGACATCTTGATAAGGTAGGAAGGACTCAGAGATTAATGTCGTTGACGGTGTGAGAGACATCACCGCGAAAAAAGAGGTAGTTACTGAAAATTCTAGAGATGCAATCGAAAAAGAGAGAGATATCCTTAAAGCTGTTATCAATGGCGCCAAAGGCGTTCATCTGATATATCTTGACCACGATTTCAACTTTGTATATGTTAATGAAGCGTACGCAAAAACCTGCGGTCATAAGCCTGAAGAAATTATTGGAAAAAACCACTTCAAACTTTATCCTCACAAGGAAAACGAAGCAATTTTCACTTGGGTACGCGACACAGGCAAACCTGTAACGTATCATGATAAACCTTTCGTTTTCCCAGACCAACCTGAACGGGGAGTAACCTACTGGGACTGGACCCTTGAACCCGTTAAAGACAGTTCGGGAAAAGTTGAAGGGCTGGTTTTCTCCCTTGTTGAAAACACCGAGCGTAAAAAATTGGAAGAACAGCTCACGTTAAGCGAAGACCGCTATAAAGCCGCTGTCGAAGGATGCAACGATGGAATTTGGGACCGAGACTTAAAAACGAACAAAGTATTTTTTTCCGACCAATGGAAACGCATTCTGGGCTATGAACCTAACGAAGTCGTTAACCAACTAGACACGTTTTACAAGCTTATCCACCCTGAAGACAAAGAAAAAATGCGTGCTATGGTAGACGCGTATATTCGCGGTGAAACACCGTTTTATGCCATAGAGTTTAGAATGAGGCACAAGGATGGCAGTTGGCGCTGGATACTCAGCCGAGGCAACGTCTTAAGAGATAAAAAAGGAGTAGCCTACAGGATAGCTGGCTCGCACACTGACATAACTGAACGCAAAAAAATCGAGGGGGAACTGCAAAGGCACACCATAGAATTAGAGGCGTTGGTTGCAGAAAGGACGCAGAAGCTTAAGGATGCAGAGCGGTTGGCTGCAATCGGGCAAACTGCGGGTATGGTTGGACATGACATTCGTAACCCGTTGCAGTCTATAATTGGAGACATATACTTGGCTAAAACGGAGTTGAATTCTCTGCCTGACAGCGAGGCTAAAGAAAGGCTTAAAGAGAGCTGCGAAGCCATCGAGCAATCAGTAGAATACGTAAACAAAATTGTCATGGACCTTCAGGACTATGCTAGACTACTTGTACCTAATGCGCAACAAATTAACTTAGAAGACCTAATCGGCGAACTGATGTTAAAAAAAGACAGCCTAAAAAACATCAAAGCCACCAATCAAGTAGCAAATGATGCCAAGATGGTAATAGCTGATTCCACCCTCTTGAAGCGTATTCTACATAATTTGATTATAAACGCTATTCAAGCCATGCCCACTGGCGGAACCCTTCACATAAACGCTTACCGAGAAGCAAACAACGTAGTCATAACAGTAAAAGATACAGGTGCAGGAATACCGGAAGAAGCAAAAAGCAAACTGTTCACACCCTTGTTTACAACTAAATCCAAGGGGCAAGGCTTCGGATTAGCCGTGGTCAAACGCTTAACTGAAGCGTTAGACGGAACCATAACCTTCCAAAGCAAAGAAGGTCAAGGAACAACGTTCACAATAATTTTGCCACAAGTGAAAAATAAACAGGCACAAAAATAAACGAATTGCTGAACTCTTAAGCTCTATGGTGGACAGGTTACTTTTCAGTTAACGCTTGTTTTTCTCCATCTTCAAACAAATACAACTCACCCATAAAAGATAAAGCACCATTTTCATAAACAAGGGCAGCACGTTCAGGAACAGCATAAATCTTTTCTTCCTTTGACAGTCTTTTTAGCACTGCGTCTTTGGAAGGTTTGTAATGAGTTTTGACGCAAAAATCCACCTGCCCAAGCCCCTCAACCAGCTTAGTTTCACTTTTGTATCTCTGGGTAACTATACAACGCCTGCAAAGGGCTAAGGCGCCTGCGCTTCTTCCGACGATAACCCCGTTGTATTCACGCAGTAAAGCGTCAACATTCCTGTTTCGTAAGCGTTCAACCAACACGCTTGCCTGTCCACCTGTAATGTAAATCAAGTCGGAGCACCTAATTTTTCGCTCTATTTCTTCCATAGAGTCGGAGTACTCAACGAAAGCAACGCTGCTTGCACCAAGACTTCTAAAGTAGTTAAACACGTTTTTTCTGCGCTGATAACGTTTGTCAAACGAAGGTCTTGCCCAAGAAATAACTACAACGCGGGGAGCGTTACCTGCATCCTGGAACGCTTGTTCATTGATTTCTTTTGCGTCCCGTTTTCGGATGTTTTCTCCACCCAAAAAATACAGTTTCGCCATATCCAAAAATAATAGAATCCAGCACCTTTAAACCATGTGCAGCCTCAGACAACAAATAATGCTTATAAACTTTGTAAGGCGCAGTAGCTAACGATGAAAATGTCTCCAGAAGGATACACCGAATACAAAACAAGAGAATTCTGCAACGACATAAAATGCCCCGTACAAATTACCCTAAACAACCTCAAAGACAAGCCAGAAACATATGAACTGATAAGGCAAACCTGCCGCAGCGCCTGCAGACAAACCGCATGGCAGTTCCACCACTGGCTCATCGAAAAAGGTTATCTAATCGTAAAAACAAAAGACACCACGGAGCGATGAAAATTATGGAATGGGGAATGAAAAACAGATTATCCCAACTTATCCAAAAAGACGGTAAAGCACTTTTTCTGCCGATTGACCACGGATACTTCCAAGGACCAACTCATGGTCTTGAGAAGCCTGGAGAAACCATAAAGCCAATTTGGCAATATGCGGATGCGTTGATGCTGACCCGTGGAGTGCTGCGCAACTGTATTGACCCAACGATTCAAAAACCCGTTATACTGCGCGTTTCGGGCGCGGTAAGCGTGGTGGGCGAAGACTTAGCTAACGAGAGCATAGTCACCTCCGTTAAAGAAGTCATCAGGCTTAACGCCGCCGCAGTTTCCATGTCTGTTTTCGTTGGAACTAAAGGCGAAAACAAAAGCCTAACCAACCTAGGAAAGCTTGTTGACGAATGCGAGGACTACGGCATACCCGTCATGGCTGTGACTTCTGTTGGAAGAGAACTTGAAAAAAGAGAAGCCCGATACTTGGCGTTAGTTGCCCGAATTTCTGCCGAAATAGGTGCACGTGTAGTCAAAACCTACTACTGCAAAGACAACTTTGAAAAAGTTGTTGACGGCTGCCC
Organism: Candidatus Bathyarchaeota archaeon; assembly: GCA_937873375.1. GTDB lineage: Archaea > Thermoproteota > Bathyarchaeia > Bathyarchaeales > Bathycorpusculaceae > JADGNF01. Next base: position 2,514 of record CALMWK010000074.1, on the reverse strand, counting down.
CGTGCCCGTGGTGATTGCAGGTGGACCTAAAACTGAAACGCAACGTGAGGTTTTTGACTTTGTTTACGATGGCATGCAGAAAGGGGCCATAGGCGTGAACTTAGGGCGGAATATTTGGCAAACTGAGTATCCTTTGGCGTCTATGCGTGCGATTCGGGCAATTGTCCATGAGAGTTTTACGCCTAAAGAAGCTGAAGACCTCTTTGAGCAAGTGAAAGCGGGAAAGGCTTAGAGCCTCAAACCTTTTTCCTTTTTTGGTGATTTGTGTGCTTGTCGCCATGTACTATAACAACAAAGACGTTAGGATACAGGAAATGCCTACGCCTGAAATTGGTGATGACGAGTTTTTGTTGAAGGTTATGGCGTCAGGGATTTGTGGAAGTGACGTGACGGAGTGGTATCGTGTTCCCCGAGCTCCTAAAGTTTTGGGGCATGAAGCTACTGGGGTAATAGAGAAAACGGGCAAAAACGTCACGAAATACAAGGTTGGTGAGCGTGTTTTTGTTTCTCATCATGTGCCTTGCAACAAGTGCCGATACTGCCTCAGAGGGAACCACACCGCATGTGAGACGTTGCATACAACGAATTATTATCCTGGCGGCTTCGCCCAGTATATTCGGGTGCCAAAAATCAACGTTGAACAGGGCGTGTATAAGCTTCCTGCGGGCATGTCTTTTGAGGAGGGCACTTTTATTGAGCCTTTGGCTTGTGTGATTCGGGGGCAGAGGCTTGCGGCAATCCAGAAAGATGATGTTGTGTTGATTATTGGTGGTGGCTTGGCAGGTATTTTGCATGTTCAGCTTGCGCGGGCAAATGGTGTGCGGAATGTTGTTGTGGCTGATGTGAATCCTTACAGGTTGCGGTTGGCTGAGAAGTTTGGGGCGCACCACACCATAGATGCGAAGGATAATTTGCCGCAAAAACTACGAGAAGTAAACGATGGGCGTTTGGCTGATAAGGTGGTGGTTTGTGCAGGTGCCACACAAGCAGCTTTGGGTGCGTTGGAGTGCGTGGACAAAGGCGGAACGATACTGTTTTTTGCTGTGCCTGACCCCACCGTGAAGATTCCTGTACCTATAACGGAGTTCTGGAGAAATGAGGTTGTTTTGCGGACGAGTTATGGTGCTGCGCCGGGTGATTTGGAGGAGTCTTTGGCGGTTTTGTCTGGGCGGAAGGTGGATGTTGTGGGTATGATTACTCATCGGTTGGGTCTTGTGGATGCTGCGGAAGGATTCCGTTTGGTGGCAACTGCTGGGGAGTCGCTTAAGGTTATACTTGAGCCGAATCGGGTTTAGGTTTGTGGGTAGCGGCAGTTATTTATGGTTAAACTGTTGAATTCTTGTGAAGGGTGGGTTTGGGTATGAGTGTTGAGCGGGAAGTTCGGGTTTCCAAGATTCGGGATGGCACGGTTATTGACCATATTAGTGCGGGTTATGCTTTGGATGTGGTGAAGATTTTGGGGGTTACGGGGCATGAGGGTCAGGTGATGACCATTGCGGTTAATGTGCCCAGCAAACGCATAAAAGTTAAGGATATTGTGAAGATTGAGGGTCGCGCATTGAACCGGCAGGAGGTTAATCGTATTGCTTTGGTTGCTCCGCGGGCGACAATTAATATTGTTCGGGATTTTGTGGTGGTTGAAAAGTTGGAGGTAAAGTTGCCCAGCCTCATTGAGGACATTGTGAAGTGTGTTAATCCCACGTGCATCAGTAATTCGGGTGAGCCTGTGACTGCGAAGTTTTATGTGGAAACTGAAGAGCCACTGTTGCTTAAGTGCCATTATTGTGGTTATGTTTTGGAGAAGGCTGATGTTTTAGGTCAGTTTTGAGCGGGACTTGCTGTAGGTTTGGTGTTGTACAGGTGTGCATAAGGCTTATATCGTATAGTGTAAGATACTGTTATTAGCGAGCATGTGTCTGATTGTGGACACATAGTAGTTGTGTGCAACGCCGCTACACATTTGAGTCGTCTACGGCGCACAACTCGTCTTGCGCCAGCCTAAGTAGGCGCTTGAAGTATTGCTCACCCAAAATTTCCCCTCCCTTTGGGGTGTCCAGGCAATTAACGCCTGGGCACTCACTGGTTACTTCGATGTTGTGTTGGTTGTTTTGTGTGGTTGTTAGTTGGAATGGGTAGAATCTGCAGATGAGTGGTCGTTGTTGGTAGATGGTGCATTGGTTGTTTTTGTGGAAGGTGCATTTTTGTGTTTGTGGGTTTTTTTTCATTTCGTAGATGTATGGTGGTTGGTTGTCGGTTTTGTCTGCGAATGCGCTGATGGGTTGGTTGGTTGGTTTGGTGATGCGGTCTGCGTCTTTTTGGGTGAGCAGGATGTGGCGGGTTTTGGTTTTTGTGTCTCCGCAGCAGATGCCGCAGTCATTGCAGGTGAATGCTGTGTTTTTTGGGTGGGTCAGGTTCATTTTTTTGGTTCCGCTTGCTGGTTTCTGTGTCCTTCGCCGTATTGTAGGGTCTTCCGAGGTTCTTGTTGAGTTTGTACTGGAACATTTCGTCCATGTT
>CALMWK010000073.1 GCA_937873375.1 Candidatus Bathyarchaeota archaeon | reverse complement strand
CTTGTAACATCAATTCTCGTGGTTCCGACTGTAAACAGCATTCTTACAAATACGACAAACACCCCACCACTCAGAACTTTTCTGTTTTCCTCAATAATTGCAGCTATAATGGTTGTTGTCGCTGTCTATGGCTTCGCCATCTTGTTTAATCTTCAATGGCTTAGACTTGCAGGGATTTATGGTCTATTTTGTATTTTCCTAAAATCATGGATAATGCTTGCTACTTGGTTGTCAAACACACCAACTGATTGGTCGTGGCTCATTGATCAAAATATTAACAACGGTATTAATCTTGCAGGTCTTGCCATTACACCCGTTATATATTATTTATGGCAACGAAGATACGCCATTCATTCAGACAAGACTATGTATAAATTAGGAATATTTGCTAGTTACAACCTCTTTTTGATATTTGGCTTTCTCCTTGGCTATGTAGGTTTTAACGCTGCACAAACGCTTGATTGGGCACTTCATGGCATATTCTTTGTAGCCATAGCAGTATATTGCATTTTTTTGTTACGCGTCAAGATGTTTACGAAAATAAAGGCTATTTTCTACCTTTTTCTGTTTTTTCTTTTTGTTTACGAGTTTATGGCAACATTGTATCTTTTGCAGATTGAAATTGTTCTAACGACAGGCATTGTTCCATTTAACACAATTAACCTTGTCATGGGCTGGTTTTTAAAACCGTTTATTCCTATCGGAATTGTTTTGGTGGTGATAGCAATTATTTTGATGGTGTTTGGAGTTTGTAAATATTTACACTGTAGATTAAGAGAAAAATCAAAACAAAATGTTCTTAAATAAAATTTGCAGCATCACCAGGTAGGTTAAAAAATCTACACTCTGAAAAAGACGACTTTAACATGCACCCCTGTATTATCGTGCGCGCGAGATAACTCCAAGTAAGTCCCTCATTTTGGAGTAGGTAAGGCTCAGATTGGCGCTTGGAGGGGTGACTTCCGAGTGGGACTCATGCACTTCTGCGAGGGGAGAGCGGAGCGAAAAGACGAGCCCGCATTAGCGGTTTCTTTGGCGTGTGTCATGTGTTTGTTGCTGTTTTTCCGTTGTTGGCTTTGAGATGTGCTTTGATGTGGCTCGATGATTAGCAATAACCTTATATACTGATTGATTTTATATCAATCTTGGGTAACAAATGAAAGTCGCTCTTACAGTAAAAGCCGACGAACTAAAAATCGCACAACTCCTCTCAAAATTCGCAGAAAAATACCACATGACCTACAAACTAAACCGCCAAACCGAAGGCTACCTGCTCGACGTGGAGCTGAACAGTGACGACTTCGGCGAATTAATCCGACGCCTAAACCACCTCAAAGACGCCCAATTCAAAATCCAAGAAATGCGCGGAGGCGGCATGCTCGACAAATTCAACGTCAGCCTAACACGAACCAACGTGGACGCCCTAATCGGCAAAGAAGCCCTCGCAAAAACCAACCTAGACCCCGTAGACGGCGGAGTAATCAAGCTTGGAGGCGAAATATGGCTCTCCCGTCCCGCAGACGACTCAGTCATAGTAGCAGGCTCCAAGGTAAGAGTGATTCGGATAGAAGGCGTTACCTTAATCGTAGAAGGAGCAAACGAGTAAAAATGTACGAAGTAGAATTAGTAATCGCCCTCATAGTGGCCATAATAATAGTTGTCCTATTTTCCATGTCAGTCAAAAAAGTCAACCAGTACCAGAAAGGCATCGTGGAAAGATTCAACGCCTACGAAAAGACCGTTGAGCCTGGCCTGCGAATCATCATGCCGTTTGTTAAGAGAATTTACCGCGTGAACATGCGCGAACAAGTCATTGATGTGCCGCCACAGGAAATCATCACCGAAGACAACGTGGTTGTCACCATAGACGCTGTAATCTACTACCAAGTCATCGACGCCAAACGCGCACTCTACGAAATAGAAGACTTCGAACTAGCCATCGTCAAACTCGCCCAAACCACCCTACGCAACATAGTCGGAGAAATGAGCCTAGACGTGTGCTTAACTAGCCGCGAGAAAATCAACGTAGAACTCCGAAGCGTCCTTGACCAAGCCACCGACAAATGGGGCACCAAAGTCAACCGCATAGAACTCCAACGCATCGACCCCCCAGCCGACATACAACTCGCCATGCACAAACAAAAAACAGCCGAACAAGAAAGACGCCAACTGCGATTGCTGGCAACTGGCAGAAAAGAAGCCGCAGAACAAGAAAAGCAAGGTGCAATCTTGAAAGCGCAAGGCGCAAAACAATCTGCCATACTTCAAGCTGAAGGGGAAGCACGAGCAGTTGAATTAGTTGCAGATGCACAAGCCAAGGCTATAAAAGCTGTCTCTGAATCAGCGAATGCATACTTCAAAGAGAACGCGCAACTCAACAAGAAACTTGACGTAGTCCGCGACACATTCAGCCAGCAAACCAAAATCGTAGTCCCAGCCAACTCAGACATCCTAAACGTCATCGGGCTTGAAGGCGCAACAGTACTGCCCATAAAATCTAAGCAGAATGAAGCTGAATCAACCAAGTAAACCGGGGAGTAACCATTGGACATCACTCTCGTTTTCCCCTTTGTTTTCTTGGTGATAATCGGCGTGTTCGCTGTACTCCTAGCGGCAGTTTCCATGTCAAAGAACCGAGCCAAAACCCAGCAAGACCAACGCTACCACAGCCGACGCCACATCTACATACAAGGCCAGTTCAGTGAACAAATGGAACTCGACATGAGGTTGCCTTACCGCAGATTCAGACAACTATACCCAAGCAGCAAACTAACCTACAAAGAATACAAGCAACTGCAGATGCAAAGCGCTTTCAGACGCTCCATGAGCTCACAAGAAAACAAACGCATGGTACAATAAACACCCCACCCAACTTTTCTTTATTTCCCACTTCCACTTTTAGCTGAAAACAAAAAAGAAAGAAAAAGGGTAGAGACGGGATTTTACAGAAGGTGCCTTGCGATGCCAACCAGTTTTGGTTTTCTCATCAGAACCTTCGCCAAAACCGAAAGCTTCGCGCCTCTGGCAAACTCTATGATGTCTTCGGGTTTGAGCGCATCCACAAGGTCATTCAAATCCTCATCCGAAAGCCTCTCCAGTGTCTCACGCAGTTTTTCTACCCGTTTGAGGTGGTTGCCTCGCTCGTCCCACCAAACATCATTGTATTTGGATAGGGCTTTCTTTGAAACATCGTTCTTCTTCAGGCACTCCGCTATGACATCCGCCGCCATCTGCCCCGAAATTACTGCTTCTTTGATGCCTCCGCCATGAATCGGATTCACATGATTCGCCCCTTCCCCGCAAAGCACAAACCCGTTCGCAACCATGTCCTTCACCATGCCACCCACAGGAACACAGCCAGCGTTAACCTCCAAAATCGAACCCTTACTTATCTCCGGATGCAGCTTCAAAAACTCGTCCATGTAAGCTTTCGGCTTCTTGTCTTGCGGAATAATCCCAAGCCCCACGTTTGCTCTGTGCTCGCCCTTCGGAAACACCCACACATAGCCTCTTGGAGCCAGCACGCCTGAGAGGTAAATGTGTATGAGGTCTGCGTCCATGTCGATGTTGGTCATTTCGTACTGTATGCAGGAGTCAATCAGGTTCACTTTGGAGAACACGCCTAACGCTTGGTTACGCAGCGGGGACTCTGCACCTGTAGCGCAGACGACAACTTTGGCTTTTTCCTCAAATTCGTTGCCTAAGAATTCGCCTTTGACACCCGTGAAGTAGCCCTTGGTGTCCTTCACAAGGCCAGAGATGAACGTGTTAGCTTGAACCGCAGCTCCCGCTTTGACTGCTTCTTCGGCAAGCCACTTGTCGAAAACTTTGCGTTCAAGCACAAGACCGCCCTCAGACAAAATCGCGTCCAAGTACCTGCCGTCAGGAGCGTACAATCTGGCGCCTTTAATTCTTCGTGCAATGCACCTTTCAGGAACCTTCCCAACAAAGTTTTGGCTAGCTTCGCTTATGCCTTCCCCGCAACGTTTGGGCGCACCAATTTCCGCACGTTTATCATACACTTTGACTGAGAAGCCGTTTTCGGCAAGTTTCTTCGCGCAGGCAGTGCCCGCGGGTCCAGCACCAATTACAATTACGTCGTTCATTGTTTAGTCACCTTTATGGCTTCTACGGGGCAGGCTTTGTCGCAGATGCCGCATAACGTGCATAGCTTCTTATCGTAAATTATATTGTCTCTTAACTCTAAAGCCGCAACTGGGCAAACTGAAACGCATCCTCCGCATCGGAGGCATTTGTCATTGTTTATACTCCAAGTCATGAACCATCAACCTCTACATGTGGTGTATTTTCTATACCTTGTTGGATAAGTAAACCTTATCGGCAGGTTCTTATAAATTAGCAAGTGAGCCAAACCACACCGAGTGTAGACGCATGAGTACAAAAATAACCCTGAGCATGGAGCTCCGCACGTTAATCGAAGCCCGACTGGAACAAACCCTCAAAGGCATAGAAGACACCCTCGCAAGAATATTTGAGAAACAGGAACTAGACCCCAAAGCCCTCCAAGAAGAACTCAAAAGCCTCGAAGAAACCTTCAACCTGCTATTCCAAAAATGGAACCTTGAAATCCTCTACACACTCTTCCTGAAAGGCACCATAGGCTTCGGAGAACTCAAGAAAGTTTTAGGCGTTAACTCCCGCACGCTGAGCGACAAACTCAAAATGCTCACCAAACACAGCTATCTCCAACGAGACGTAGACAAAGGACCACCCCTAAGAGTACAATACGCCCTGACAGCTAAAGGAAAAAACACCGTGCTCCTTGCATTGCCGCTGCTATACTACTCAAGCTCCACCGAAACCGCCACCAAACCCAAGAAAACTTAGCCCTGCCGCCTATGCGGCACATTAACCTTCGTAGTTTCCTTAACAGTCTCAAACACCATGCACGTCAAAGTTTTCTCTAACCCGCTGATGAGCCGCAGCTTATCCACCACAAACTTCCCCACAGCATCCACACTTTCCGCCCGCAGCTTAACCAACAAATCATAATCCCCAGTGATAATGTGCACCTCCTGCACCTCAGCAAACTTGGCAATCTCCTCAGCCACAGTTCTCTGAGAGATAGGTGCGCCGTCAGATTTGGACCTGTACGAAACCGACGCCAAAATAAACGCTGAAGTTCCTGCGCCAAGTTTTTCTGCTGCTACGATTGCTCTGTACTCGCGGATGATGCCCTGCTCTTCCATGCGTTTGATTTTCGCGAAAACCGTGGTTAGGGGCGCATTGATTTTTTTGGCGATTTGTTTGGCGGTTTGTTGGCTGTCCTCTTGGATTAAGGTGAGTATGGCGAGGTCTTTTTCATCAAGCTTCAATGACATAATTGTAATTATTACAGGATTTAGGTATAAAAGGCTATAGTTTTTTGGAATATTTACCAGTTTTTATATAATAAATTTATTAAACAGCCTGCATACTCGTATTTGCATTAAACTCGAGCTGACAAATCTTGACAACCCAAAAAACCGTACCCCTAATCGAATTACCAAAATCACTAGACCAACTCTCAGCAAGCGAAATCGAAAGAAAAGCTTGCATAGGCAAAATAATGACCTACACGCTCAGGAACCTCACAGGCAAATTTGTGGACAGCGGCTTCCAATGGCTGCTGCCCGTCGCCCTCTCTCAATCAACAGACCCCCTGTGGCCAGACCCAGGCGCATCCATAGAGAAACGTATTGAAGTGGACATTTACGGAAAACCCGTCCGCACCACCGCCAGCATGATTATCCACAAACTCATCGCCTCATCAATCGCCTACCCCAAACTCTTCATACTATCACCCAACATACGCATTGAGAAAGCTGAACGCGCAAAAACAGGCAAACACATCTACGAATTCACTCAGCTAGACTTCGAAGCCAGAGACGCCACATCAAAAGACATATTCGCACTGGTTGAAGACGCCTTAATCGGCTTAGTAACCAGCCTCAAACGCGACATGAAAACCGAATTAACTACTCTTTGCCGATGCGACACCATAAAGGTTCCAAAGAAAAGTTTCAAAATCTACGACAAAGAAGACCTAGAAACCGAATACGGCGCAGACTGGGAAACAGAACTCGCCGCAAGCATCAAAGACCCAGTTTGGGTAACCAACATCCCCCGAGAATTCTACGACTTCGAAGACTTCAAAACAGGCAAATGGGACAACTACGACCTGTTCCTGCCCCAATTTGGTGAAGTGCTCTCAGGCGCCAAACGCGAATGGGAATACTCCAAAATCTTCAAGAAAATCGAGCGCGACCAAGTCAAAAAAGAAAACTACTCACTATTGATAAAATTGGCAAAAGAAGGCAAAATCAAGCCCTCCGCAGGTGCAGGAATCGGCATGGAACGCCTCGTAGGCTGGATAGCAGGCGTCCAACACATAGCAGAAACCCAACCATTCCCAAGAGTGCCTGGAACAGTACACCAACTCTAAACAAGGATGATACAAATCATGAATCCATACCTAGAAGCATTACAACCCAAACTAAGTCCCCAAGACCTCCAAAAACTAAGCGCCATAGACAACCCAAACGTCCACGAATTCATAGCCAAAGCCAGCGACCTCTGTCACGCAGAGAAAATTTTCGTCTGCAGCGACGCCGCCGAAGACATCGCACACATTCGACAGCAAGCCATCGCCACAGGCGAAGAAAGAGCCATCTTAACCCTCCAAGGACATACTGTGCACTTCGACGGCATGAATGATCAGGGACGCGACAGAATCGCGACAAAATACCTTGTGCCCAGAGGAATCTCCCTAAGCAAAGCTCTCAACCAGATCGACCGTCAGGAAGGCTTGGCTGAAGTAAAAGGCTTACTTAGGGACTCTATGAAAGACCGTACCATGATTGTGCGCTTCATATCCTTAGGACCTCCAGACTCAGTGTTCACAATCCTTGGTTTGCAATGCACTGATTCTTGGTATGTAGCTCACTCTGAAGACCTCCTCTACAGGTCTGGCTACGAACAGTTTGTCCAAGCAGGACCAAAAAGCGACTTCTTACGTGTTTTGCACTCAGCAGGAAAATTAACCGATGACATGGTCAGTCTAGAGCATGACAAGAAACGCATCTACATTGACAACATGGATAACACCATCTACAGCGTTAACACCCAGTACGCTGGAAACTCGGTAGGCTTCAAGAAACTTGCTTTCCGCCTGTCAATCCGCAAAGCTAGCAGTGAAGGCTGGCTTTCCGAACACATGCTCCTCATGGGCGTGTATGGTCCAAGCAAACGAAAAACATACTTTGCTGGTGCGTTCCCAAGTGCCTGCGGCAAAACTTCCACCGCTATGCTTCCAGGAGAAACCATCCTCGGAGACGACATAGCCTACATCCGCGACATCGACTCCGTTGCCCGCGCAGTAAACGTAGAAGCAGGAATCTTCGGAATCATACAAGATGTTAACCCCAAAGACGACCAGTTAATCCACAAAGTTCTCTCAAACCCCGGTGAGATAATCTTCTCGAACATTTTGGTCAAAGACGGCAAACCCTACTGGCTAGGCATGGGCAAAGAACTTCCAAAAGAAGGCACCAACTTTTCTGGCGGATGGTTCGAAGGCAAAAAAGACGAAGCAGGCAACGATATTCCCGCAGCGCACAAAAACGCTCGCTACGCCGTAGCCCTCAAGGCGCTGGAAAACTGTGACCCTGAACTGAATAATCCACAGGGTGTAGAGTTAAGCGGCATAATGTACGGTGGGCGCGACGCAAAAGCATACGTTCCTGTTCAGCAAAGCTTCGATTGGTGCCATGGCATCATCGCTTACGGTGCATCTTTGGAGACCGAAACAACCTTTGCAACTCT
>CALMWK010000072.1 GCA_937873375.1 Candidatus Bathyarchaeota archaeon | reverse complement strand
CCTTTTGGCTTGCAATCTCTGCATGGACTGCGTGGAAACTTGCCCACAAAAAGACAAAGGCATAAAGGTCGAGTGGGAAAAGAACGCGTTCGTCATGAACATTGAATCAAACGGTGGGCTTTCTTCAGAAAGAGTACTGCAGGAAGCAACCAAAATGCTTGATAAACAACTAAAAGAGTTTGAAAAACAGCTAAAGGTGGCAGAAAAGTGAGAGAAACCAAAACCACAAACCCCGAAATCATACAACTTATCAAATATCTCAAAAAGCAAAGCAAAGAAAAAGAAGCAGGCATCTGGCTAGACGTAGCTGAATACCTGTCTAAACCCAGCAGACAACGCTTAGCCGTGAACCTGAGCAAAATAAACAGGCACACTGAGAAAGACTCTACAGTAGTGGTTCCTGGAAAAGTCTTAGCAACAGGAACGCTGGACCACGCAGTCACAGTGGCGGCGTTTTCTATTTCTGAGCAGGCAAAAGAGAAGTTAGCAGCCGCAAAGGCAAAATACCTCTCCATCAGTGAACTTGTGGAGCAGAACCCTAAGGGCTCTAACGTTAAGATAATTGGGTGAAAAAGATGCAAGCAGCAAAAACTTCAGCAGCTGTAGTGAACGCCGAAGGGCTCATCCTAGGCCGAATGTGCAGCAAAATCGCTAAACGCCTACTGAACGGCGAAGAAATCATCATAGTTAACGCAGAAAAAATTGTGATTTCAGGAAAGAAAAAGAGTAAAGTGGCAGAAGCCAAAGAGTTCCTTGAAGTCGGCGCTCCCGAAAGAGGGCCTTTCCACTCTAGACGCCCTGACCGTATAGTCCGCAAAACCGTCCGAGGCATGGTTCCTTGGAGACAGCCAAAAGGCAAAAACGCGTACAAACGGCTGAAGGTCTTTATGGGTATACCAAAAGAGTTCAAAGACATGAAAATGGAAACTGTTGAACAGGCTCAGGCTTCAAAACTTAACGGTCCACACTTTACCCTCGAAGAATTAGCTGTAGAAGTAGGATGGAATAGAGGCACATAATTATGCCAGGCAAAAAAGTACTTGTTGTTAGTGGAAAACGCAAAACCGCTACATCTCGCGCCGTCGTTAAACAAGGCGTCGGGAAAGTGCGCATAAACAAAACTCCAGTTGAAATAATCGAACCAGACATTGCACGTGAGAAAATCATGGAACCCCTCCTGCAAGCTGGAGAAACCATCTGGAAACAAGTAGATATGGACGTGAAAACCCAAGGCGGCGGCTATATGGGCCAGGCAGAAGCAGCTCGCACAGCAATCGCCAATGCACTGCTAAAATGGACTAAGAGTTCGCATTTACGCACCGTCTTCACCGAATACGACCGAACCATGGTTGCAGGCGACGCAAGAAGCAAAGAACCAAAGAAATTCGGTGGCCCAGGCGCAAGAACCAAAGGGCAGAAGAGCTACAGATAGGAGAAAACACGCAGATGATTATACCCGTGAGATGCTTCACCTGCGGCAAACTGATAGGTGACCGATGGGAAGAGTTTGCCAGAAGGATTCGAACGGGCGAAAACGCCAAAGACGTACTAGACAGCTTAGGCGTAAAACGGTACTGCTGCAGACGAATGTTGCTCTCCAACGTCGAAATCATCGACGAAATTCTGCGGTTCTATGAAGAAGCAGAGAAGAGAAAAGAAGCTCGAAACTTCTGATAACCTCTTCCACACCCACCCCATTTTCAAAACCTCTTTTACTTTTAACTACCGCGTCCATCAAAAGTTTTCAAATTGAAACCTAACAACAAAGAAACAACCCATTATTATTCTAAAAACTGCGCTGTGTCAAGGTTGGCGTCTTCTGATATGTTTCACAAATCGTAATATAGGTTAAATGCTTTTAAGGATAATCTGCATTAACAAAGATGAAAACAAGGATGAGTTGATGAAACAAATGAAGAAAAGTGGAGAAGAGGAGAAGGTAAAGCAAATTTTAACAGATTCCAAGCTTGCAGCCATCAAGGCGATGCTTGAGAAGGACCACGCCATCGACTGTCTTTTGCTGCTTCACATCAACCGAGGCAAGTGGAAGGAAGCGAAGGATTTCATGCGGGAAAACAATTTGACGTTAAGCGACGGCACTTTTAGGGCAAGGATGATTGAGATTGAGTCGTTGGGCTTGGCGAAGAGCGAACGCATTGACCCGTTGAAGAAGTACTACTTGCAGACTGAGTTTGGCAAAAAAGTTGCGCTGCTGCTTCTTGACCTTTTCAAAGAAATCGAGAAGTAGTGCCAATAGCGTATAACTGTTTAACTGTTGTACACCGCCTTTTTTGCGGTTAAGTAGAGGCTGCGCCAACGGTCTTTTTCTTTTTTCTTGTATGTCTGTTCTACAAATAGTCAGTACTGTATCGTAAGTAACAAGATTTAAATGGGTTTGTGTTTTCCTAACGTAGTTAGCTAATCAAAAGGGAGGTATATTTGGAAAATGAAGAAAACAACTTTGAGGAATTTAGGTAAGGATATTCGTGGTTTGAGTCCTGTTGTGGCGTCGATTATTTTGATTGCTGTGACTGTTGCTGTTAGTGTTGCTGTTGCTGCTTGGATGGGCGGAATGACTGTTGGTTTCATGGAGACTGAAGAGTTGAAAATAACAAACGTACAATTCGATGATACAACCCCTGGGTCTAATACTGTTATTTTGACTCTGAGCAATACTGGTACAACATCTGTAGTGATATCTCAATTGTTAGTCGATAATGTGCAGCAGACTGCTGTTCCAACACTTGCAGATGACGCTGGTGGCGCAGTCGCTAGTTTGGCATTGCCCAAAAACGCAAAAGGATATACTTTGACAGTAGTGCTCGATGATGATCTCGTGAGTGGCAACAGCTACGCACTAAAGATAGTATCCGGTAAGGGCAACTACTACGCGTACAACGCAATCGCTCCCTAAGTTTCTTTAAAACTTTAGAACTGAAGGGACGGGCGAAAACTTTCGCCTAACTTTTTTCCCTTTCTTTGCCCTCTTTAAGAGGAGTTTGAAAAGTCATGGTCGTTGAAATAAAAGAATACGCATCAGCCGAAGAACTAGCCGACCGCCTAGACAAACAAATCGGCGACACAAAAAGCACCCTAGGCGAATACCTACGCCGACTAGACGACATCCGCACCCTAGCCGAGAAATCAAAGAAAATCCGCGAAGTCGTCCTCAAATTGGCAGGCAAAAAAACCTCCAACGAAACAATGGGCGAAATCACAGTCGGCAGCCTAAACATCATATTGGACGCTAACCCGTTTCATGAGTTAACCGCCATCGAGCAGGTCGTGCGCAGCTTCCAAGAACGCCTCTTGGTCCTGCAGAAGGCTCGTGAAGCCCTCAAGTGGCTTGACCAAATCGGCGACACAGAAGGCCTCAAGTACCTAGTTGTGGAAGATGAAGGCGTCCCCGAACGTATCCTATTCAAAATCTACTAACTGACAGGTGACTGCGGGAGCAAAACACATGAGCGCTGAAGAATGCGTTTTAGCAATACAGAGTACTTTGAATGAAATCAAAAACGTGTGCCCACAGGTGTCTAACACCTTCATTTTTAAGCAGGACACAAACGTTTTAGCAAAAGACAAAGAAACCGACGAAGACACAATAACCCGCGCCGTGGAAACCTTCAGTGCACTTAACAGGCGAGGCAAAGTTGCCGGCGGTTTAGAGTCCGTAACCTTTGAAGGTACGGAAAGCCGAGCTACAGTTACCCGCATGAACAATCTTTACTTAGCTACTGTAGCTTCAAAAAATGCTGACGAAAAAACCATCAACGCCTTAACCCGCGTGATAGTTCCAACAGTCATCAAATTAGTCGAACTTATCCAGCCTGAGCTCACCAGCGTTCCGCCTGAGTTTTTGGCAGAGGTAAATGGAGCTGACGGAGGAAGTGGCGAGATTGAAAACTGTGAAACGGAACAATCCACCGTTGTGCAGTCCGAACCAGCTGTCACTTCTGAACCTTTGCTTCCTGATGCACTTGTAAGCCAACTAATAGTTGAGAACATAACCGGCTTAAGCCGTCTCATAGGCTCTCAGGACACCGTGCGAGTCGACACTGCAGTAATCTCCCGATGGGGAAATCTATATGGGGACAGGGAAATTTTGGAAGTTGAAGTGGAGGAAACTCGCACGGGAAAAACTGTGCGCTGCAAAGTCAAGCCAATAAAAGACTCACAATCTGACGGAAGTGTAATTCAGCTGCCTGAAAAAGTGCAATCTGCCTTACAGACTAAGAAGGGTGCTTTGGTTTTGGTTAAACCTGTAATAGAGTAGTGGAGGCAACTGGATGACCAAGAGAAAGAGCGCAATAAGTGAAACCGTACCGCCTGTTGTAATTGACATCAGAGAAGAAGACAAACCTGGCACTGCGGATTTACGTGCAAATCTTGAGGAAATCAGCAGCTTCGAGGGCGTTAAGGGGTACATTTTGAGGGATTCAACGTCAGCGGTCATAAACTTTGAAGACACGTTAAAGACGGCAGAGTATGCAATGTTGTCTTCGCAAGCTTTTGAAGCCTCTGAAATACTTCAGGAACTTTTCAGCTTAGGCGACACAGTAAAGCTGTTGGTGGAGTGCGTTGACATCAACATGCATTGTATAGTAGTTGGCAAAGACATGGTTAGTTTATTTTTAGAGAAAGACGTTGACCTAGCTGAAATTTTAGCTAAACTTGTAGCGGGTGACGTCGCTACGGTATGAGGGTTAAAATTGTGAACTTGTTTGTAGCGTACATACGTGCGCTTTTGGTTCAGCATAAACTTTATATTTAAAATTCTTCCCCCTACTTGCTCTAGAGGTTAATTGTAATGACCGCGCCGTTCGTAGCCAACAAATACGCAAACAACAGCGCAGGGTCCAATTGTGGGTCTGGAAGCGGACATGGAGTCGGCGAAAACTAAACAGTTAACCTCGTTGTCCGTGTCGTTTTCGTTTTCTGGTTGCTGTTTGGTTTTGGATGTGGAACGATGGATGTGAAAACAATGGGTGCAACATCGATTCAGCGTTTCATTACTAGTAACCCTAATCTGAATGATAATGGAGAAATGTAAACATGCACAAAAAACTCTTAATCCCCGGACCAACCGAAGTAAGTCAGGACATACTCCGTGAACAAACCCGCCCACTACTGGGTCACCGAAGCAAAGAATTCACCGAATTCTACACTGGAGTAACCGCAAAACTGACCAAATTCTTCGAATTGCCCGCAGACTACAAACCAACTACCACGACCTCTTCAGGCACCTTGTGGTTTGACATCGTAGGCAGAAGCATCGTGAAAAAGAAAGCGCTCTGCTGCATTAACGGTGCTTTCTCGCAGCGGTTCGGCGAAATCTTGCGTGCCTGCGGCAAACCCGCCGACTGGATAGAGGTGGAGTGGGGCAAAGTTGTCAAACCTGACGCTATAGCGGAGAAACTATCGACGGGTGAATATGACACTTTAACCATGTGCCACAACGAATCCTCAACCGGCGCAAGAAGCCCCGTGGCTGAAGTTGGAAAACTCGTACGCAAGGAATTCCCCGACGTTATCTTTGCAGTTGACAGCGTCTCTTCGATGGCTGGCGACAAGACTTTGCCGCATGAAATGAACGTTGACGTCCTCTTCGCTTCGACGCAGAAGTGCTTCGCGCTCCCACCTGGCTTAGCGGTTGCCATGGTTAATGACCGCGCCTTGGAAAGAGCTAAAACGGTGCCTGACCGCGGCGGCTACACCGATATGGTGGAAATTTTTGACTTCGAGAAGAAACATCAGACACCTTACACCCCGAACGTTTCGCTGCTTTACGCACTGGATAAGCGCTTGGACCTTTTGCTTGCAGAAACTTACGCCAAAGTTTACCAGCGCCACAAGGACATGGGGGAACTCACCCAGAACTGGGCAAAAAAACACTTCGAGATGTTCCCTGAGAAAGGTTACGAGTCCATAACTGTGTCATGCATCAAGAACACTTTGGGTAAGAATGTGAAGGAGCTAAACCAGAAACTTGCAGAAAGGGGCTTGGAAATAAGCAACGGTTACGGTGCATTATCTGAGAAAACCTTCCGCATTGGTCACATGGGCGAATGGACAGTAGCAGGAATCAAAGAGGCTTTGGACGCCATCGATGAGATTTGGGGTCTCGCGAAGTGACCTATAAGGTCTTAATCAGTGATAAAATATTCGTCGAAGGCTAAAACGCATGGTAGACATCCGACCTTTCAAAGCTATACGTTACACCGAGAAAGCTGGTAAACTCAAAAACCTCATCACCCAGCCTTACGACAAAATAGACCAAGACATGCAACGCGAATACTACGAGAAGTCCCCATACAACTACTGCCGCTTAATTTTGCCCATGGAAGAAAACAGGTACGCAGCAGTACACCAACGCATCTACGAATGGCTAAGCGAACACGTCCTAGCCAAAGACGATACACCCTCTGTTTTTGTTTGCTGCCAAGAATTCAAGCTCAACGGCAAAAACTGCACCCGCAAAGGACTAATCGCAGCTTTACGTCTGCACGCATACGGCGAAGGCATAGTTTTCCCACATGAAACCACTTATGCTGCGCCGAAAGCTGACCGCCTGAACATGCTGCGCACCATCCAAAAAGACCTTGAACCTGTCTTCTTAATCTACTCTGACCCAGAAAACGTAACCGAGAACCTTTTCGCCGAAATCGCCAAAACAACGCCGACTATAGATGTGGAAGACCAGTTTCGTATCCGAAACAAAGTTTGGCGAATAACCGACCCCAAAAAAATAGCCATACTGCAGAAGGCCTTGGAAAGCAAAACAATGGTTATCACGGATGGTCACCACCGATACGAAAGCGCCCTAGCCTACAGAGACGAACAGCGCAACCAAGAAGAGTGGACCAAGGACTCAGCGTTTAATTTTCACATGAGCTACATGGTTCCCGTCCAAGACGAGGGACTTGTTATTCTGCCTGCTCATAGGCTTCTGCGAAAATTTGAGCTAAACAGCGAAGCCTTAGAGGCACTCAAAACTTATTTCTCAATCTCTGAACTCACACCCAAATTTGACGCCCTAGAAAACTTCTTAGCAACTCACAAAAACGAGCATGCTTTCTGCGTGTACAACGGAACCAAAGCCTACAGCTTACTGCTAAAGGACGAGGAAAAAATAATCCAACTAGCCAACCACAACAGCAACTCCAGAGAAGTGCGCCTCCTAGATGTCGTTATTCTGCGTGATGTTATTTTTAAGACTATGATGAAAACTGGCGAACTCAAAATCGACGAAGACATACTATACGAACGCTCAGCCCGAGTTGCCATGGAAAAAGTTGATTGCGGCGAAGCCAAACTGGCGTTTCTAGTTAACCCCATTAGCCCCGAAGTGATTTGGCGGATTGCACAAAAACTTGAGAGGCTACCCGAAAAATCCACAGACTTCTATCCAAAACCTGTTTCTGGCTTGGTTATGATGGATATTTCACGCGGAGAAAAACTCTAACCGCGCTCAAAACTTTCTTTCTGTTCCCAGTTTTTTGCGGTTGCCGTTGATTATTTTATGAATTTAGTTGCGTGGCGCTTGAATCTTTTCTTGCATTGCAAACTGCAAAAGTGGTAAGTTTCACCTTGGTAAGTGATTTTGAACTTAGCCGTGCTTTCGTCCAACATCATGCCGCAAACTGGGTCTCGAAACATTTTCTGTATTCTTACCTCTCAAAGGAAAATGGGGTTTCAGCCTATTATGGTTAATGGTTTAATAAAAGCTCACAATAGGTGAATCTGAATTTTTTTGCGAGGCAATTTCTTCTATCTTCGTTTTTGTCAGCGTTTTAATGTTGTTGAAGTTTGACATTTCGCCGTAGCTTACCAATGTGATGGCGGTGCCGTCGTCTCCTTTTCTTGCGGTTCTGCCGATGCGATGGAAGTACACTAGTGGGTCTGCTGGGACGTCATAGTTGACTATGTGCGTGATGCCTTGAATGTCTAACCCTCTGGCTGCAACGTCAGTGGCTATGAGCAAGTTTAATCTTCCACTTCGGAAATCACTGATTGCACGGTCTCTTTGCGACTGCGTAAAACCAGCGTGTAGTGCTTGAACTCGGTACCCTTTGCGTTCCAGTTGGTCTGAAACTCTGCTAGTATCTCTGCGTGTCCGGCAGAACACTATGACTTTATCCACATGGTCGCCATGCAAGATTTTGCAGAGCGTCTCAAACTTGCCGTTCTGGTTCACAACAGTGTAGAGCTGTTTCATCTGAGTTAGGGCGATTTCGTCTTTGCTCACCAAAATCTTCACTGGGTTCTTCATGTACCTGTTGGCGATGCTCATCACTTTCTTGTCCATGGTTGCGCTAAAGAGGCTTGTCTGCCTATCCGTTGGTACCTTGCGAAGTATGAATTCGATGTCATCTATGAATCCCATGTCTAACATGCGGTCAGCTTCATCAAGAACCACCACTTTGACAGCGGCAAGGTTCAAGATGCGTCTTTCCAGCAGGTCAATTATGCGTCCTGGTGTGCCAACAACTATTTGGGCGCCATTTTGGAGTTCACGAATTTGCCTCTCAATGGAGGTTCCGCCATAAACTGGCAAAACCCTCAACTTCCGATACTTCGAAAATTGATGAAGGTTGTTTGCGACCTGTAGAGCGAGTTCGCGTGTGGGGCACAAAATTAAACCCTGAACTTTCCTAACTTGCGGGTCGAGACGTTCCACCATGGGAACGCCGAACGCGGCGGTTTTGCCGGTTCCAGTTTGCGCTTGTCCGATGACGTCTTTGCCTTCCAGCAGCGGCATAATTGCCTGTGCTTGGATGGGGAAGATGGTTTTAAAACCAAGTTCATCTATGCTTTTTTGGACCTCCATACTCAATGGTAGGTCTTTGAACGATTGTATTTGTAACGTATTTTTTTTCCTGCCACAACTTCTTTTCATGCATCTTTTCAAAAGCTTGTGGAGCTTAGATTTGTTACATGAGTTAATGTGACGTATCATCATCTATGTGGGGTTTATAATAAAGGTTTAGCACGTCGCAAGAAATACAGACCATGCGGGTGTGGTTTTTTGGGTGTTTTTTTGGTTTGTTTGGGGTTTTTGTTGGGTGTGGTTTGTGTTTTTGATATATTTTTGGTTTGGGAGTATTGGTTTTTATGTGGTTTGGTGTGGTTGTTGTTTTGAGGAGTTGGCTTAGAGAATGGAGGCTTCGGTTGCGGCTTTGATTTTGGTTGTTTCGGCAGTGGTTTTGGCGTGTGTGGTTGTGGATTATGCTGTGAATATTGTGGAGGCGACGCTGAATACTTCGAATATTCCGCAGTTGGCGCGTTTGCGTGAAATGCAGAGTGCGTTTTTGAATGCGACGGATGCGTTGTCTAATTCGACTTTGCCTGCGCCTTCGCCATTTCCTGCTCCGTAGCTTGCCAGTGCAGGTAGGCTTTGGGTTGGGCTTTGAAGCTTAGGCGTTTGAGAGCTGCCGAAAGTTGGACAGCGTTTAGGCTGAGCAGTTTTTCTGTGAATTCTTCATGTGTTGGGTAGATTTTTTTGGTGTTGGCGATTTGTTTGCGGACTGCTGGGTTTTTCTTGGACAGGTTTTCTAAGATGTCTGTGACGGCTTTGCGGATGTGTGGGTTGTTTAGTTGTTCTGTGTAGGCGTTGCTTGCCAGAAGCGCAGGGTCGAAGCCTAATATGTTGAGGTTGTCTAGGGCGTCTGTGACGGTTTTGTGCGGTTGGCTGGTGGCTATGTTCTGCATGCCTGCTCGTTCAAAGAAGGGGTTGTATTTTGCCATAACGGCTATGGTTTCAACGTGTGCTGTGCCTGCGAGTGGGAGGGTTTGGGCTACGAGTTTTTCGCCTAAGCCTATGCTGCGGTATTTTGGGTGAATCACTACGCGGCTGATGAGGCTGACGTCTTTGTACAGTTGGTGTATGTTGGTGGTTTTGTAGATTTGGCTGCGTCCGAAGCAGAAGGGTGTGGGGTAGCTGTAGACGATTGCGCCTATGGTTTGGCGTTTGCGTGTGAGTTTGAAGATTTTTCTGGGTGCTGGGCAACGTGCAGCTCGGTAGTGGAATTGGCTAAGCTGCTTGTAGTCTTGGTATGTGCCTTCTTGGATGGTGGTTTGTTTGGTTAGGCTGCACTGCTCTGCTTTGGCGTTTTTATGGTATTTTATGGTGATTTCTTTGCCGAAGCGTTTGTGGATGTGCACGTTTGGTTTGAGGTCTGCTGTGAGGTCGTTGTGGGTGGTTGCGGCTATGACGGCTTTGCCTTGTTTGCGGGCGAGTTTTTGGAGGTTGTAGGCGACGATTTTGGCTGTGTCCCTGTCCAGCGTAGATGTGAATTCGTCTAGTAGCCACCATTGCGTTGGTGATTCGGCTAGGCGGGCGATTTGGTATCGGTGTTTTTGTCCGTCGCTCAGCTCCGCGTAGGTGCGTAGGAAGAGGAAGGCGTCGTTTAAGCCGACTTTGCTGAGAATTTCTAGGGCTTCTGTGGTGGTTTTGCCGAGGGTTTCGATTATGGGTCTGTCTGGTTCTATGTCCAGCGTTTTGGTGTCTTGGGCTTGCGTTGCGAGGTCGGTTTGTATGGCTTTTAGGAGTGCGCTTTTTCCGCTACCGCTGTCGCCTGTGATGAGCACAATGTCTGTTGGGCGGATTTTGATTTCCGTGTTATCATAAAGTGTGAAGCGTTGGGTTTGGTCTGCGCCCAGTCCGAATGCTTCTGCGACTTCGGTGGTGCGTTTTGTGCGTTGGGTGGGTGTGGTTTGGTAGCTGATGTTGAACGTGAACGTTGCGGTTTTTTTGTTGTAGGTGCGTTTGAGCTTGGTTATGTGGAGATACTCGTAGTATCGGGTTTTGCGTCTGTGCATGGTTATCGTGTGTCTCCTGTGGTTTTGTGGCTGAGGAGTTTTTTGCGTAGGTTTTGGAGTTTGGTTTTGCCTGTGCGTGCGGTTTTTGCGACTATCCACAGGTGCGGTGATGGTTGGGTTTTTGTGGCGTATGTTGCGAGTGCGAGTGCCCAGAGTTGGTCGTCGTGTGTGTTTGGTGGGTGCTGAAAAGTGAGTTTGCCGTTTTTGGTGTAGGCGTATTGTTGGTCGTTGATTTGTTGGCAGAGTTGTTTGTCGTAGGGGATGGCGAGTTTTTGTTGTTGCATGATGAGTTTGAGGTGGGTTAGGAGTTCGGTTTTGGTGTCTTGGGTTAGGGTTGCGCCTTCTGCGGGTATGTTTTGTTCTTTTAGGGCTTCTAGGATTGGTTCTCCTATGCCTGTTTGGTCTATGAGCAGTTTTTGTAGGTGGAATTGTTGGTGGATGCGGTTTGTTGTGGCTATGACTTCTGTGTAGGGTGTTTCGAGTGGGAATTGGTGGGTGTAGACCAGTTTGAGGACTTCGTTGGTTTTTTGGATGATGGCTATGGCGCTGTAGTCTTGGAGTTTTCCGAGGTCTAATCCTGCGTAGTATTCTGCTTTGGGGATGGTTTGTTCGATGTCTGTTATGGGTTCGAGGTTGATTTTTTGTGCGTGTTCTATGCATTGGCGGATGAGTTCTTGTTGGAAGTAGCTGGTTTGGGCTTCGGTGAATTCTGCTTGGTATTCGCGTTGGTATGCGTCTGTGGTCATGTTTTGCTGCATTTCTTTTAGGAATGCGTTTGGGATGAGTGGGTTTTGGTTTGAGGGGATTTTGTGGGTGCTGTAGGTTGGGTTGAGGAAGGCTTTGTAGAAGAAGTGGTTTTTGTCCCATGGTGTGGATAGGAGGATAGCTGTGCCGTTTGTGGTGCTGAGCATGGGGTAGATGATTTCGGTTATGATTTTTTCGGGTATGAATGATGCTTCGTCTGCGATGACTAGGTTTGCGGTGTATCCTCGTAGTAAGTTTTCGCTGCATGGGAGTGCGATTATTTTTGCTTGGGTTGTGAGTTGGATGATGGTGTGGGTTTTGCGTTTTATGCTGTTGCTTAGGATGGGGTTGTTGTAGATGAGGGTGAGGATTCTGTCGAACATTATCATGCTTTGGCGCATTGATGGGCTGATGATGAGGGTTGTTGTTTTTTTGTGGGTGTATGCGTAGTGGATTGCTTTGGCGGCTATGGTTGTGGTTTTGCCTGTTTGTCTGCCCATGCAGGCTATGATGCGTTGGTTTGGGTCGTTGAGGAGTTTTTCTTGGTAGTTGAAGGGTTCAAAGTCGAGGAGTTGTTTTGCGAAGAAGACTGGTTTTTCTTTGAGTTGTGTTTCTGCTTGGGGCTCAAGGTTCATTTTTGTTTGAGCCTCTTTGCGAGTTTCTTGGCTTCACTGTTGATTTCGCTGAGAAGTTTTGCTATGTCGGTTGTTTGGTTTGTTTGTCCGTGGAGTTTGAGAAGCGTGGCGAGGGTTCGTATGTGTCCTGCGAGGGTTTGGTAGTAGAACCCTTTTGATTTGTCGCTTCGTGCTTTTGTAGCTAATTTTTGAAGTTTGTCAATGATTTTCCATTCGGTTTCTATGAGGTCTTTGGCTGTTCGGGGGGTCTGCTCTGCTTGACCTACCCCCCCTCTATATATAGAATCTACTGGGGGTTCTACCGTTGGTTCAGTCACGGTTTCAGTCACCTGTCCTCTGAGAAATCAAAACACCCGTTATGGTGCCAGTCATGCCCGTGATGGCAGCGAAAACTTCACTGTTCCACCTGCCCAACAGCGCCAGATGCGCAATCTCCAACGCCGTCAAGCTAAAAGTCAGCGCCATGGCGAATTTTACTCCGAGCACCAGCCGCTCGCTGGGCGGAACCTCCGAAAACTCGTTTACGGCTGTCCTGTCGGTTGTTCTTCGGGTCAGGGCGCGTTTTACCCAGTCAGTCAATGGTTACGCACCCTCATCTGCCGTCTGCGGCAACGATTAGAGCTGGTTTTGCCTTCTTTCATTTTCTCGTTAATGGTAAAGCTGTGCAGCAGCACCCTTGCTTCTTCCGCGCCCACATGCGCCTTCTCTATCACTGTTGCATCCGATGTCCATGTTAGGGGAATGGCGGTGTAGTCAATGTCAAATAAGCCATCACTGTACCGAAACGCATTCTGCGCCAAAACCGCATGCTTACGCTTCTGCCCAAGTACGCCGATGAATACGCCCCAGCTCTTCACAGGCACATCAATCCCGCTAATGCCATTGCTCAAGCTCTTGCCGATGCTTGCGTCGTGCCACTCAAGCACCACGAGGTCGCCTGCAGCTAAACCACTAATCTGGTTTAATACATCCTTCATGTTTATTCACTAAAAAAAGACGGGGCAGCCAGCCCATATAAAATGTCGTGAAATTTAGCAATTCACCAATTTACAAATTGATAAATTCACAAATTTACCAATTTTTTCCCTCAATACACCATAAATTAGTAACAGCTATAAAGTTGATGCAAAACAGCTAAAAGATAAATGCGTTAGAACATATTCAAAGGTTGGGTTCAATGTATCCTAAATCTGTATCTTTCGTTGACCTTTTACGTTTTCGGAGGTTACTTGGGCAAAAAGGGCAAGACAAACTTGAATGGGACATTTGGAAGTATTCATACAGGAAAGCCGAGTTCACGGCGATTTCTAACGCTTTCAATTTCTTAGGGTTAGTCGACTCAACATACACTTTGACCTCTATAGGAAAGCGTTTTGTTTTCGGAGCAGATGACAAGGCATTGACCATTGGACTAATACAGTCTGAATACTTCGAGCTTTTCCGCCGGGTTCTTTATGGTCCTGAAACTGAAGAACAAATATTCAGTATGCTTTCCATTTGTTGCAATACGACTGTCCCTGAGCGAGAAAGGCGCTTAATGTTTAGGTCATTTATTGATTTATCGACACGCACCGGAATTTTGGAAACAGCAAAAGGACAGATTAGCTTAACGCCTGTAGGGCAAGCGGAAATTGAGAAACATAGCAAAATACCTCTTTGGATTCACGATTTCCCTATTTTCGAAGAAAGTAAACGAATCGAAAGATTCAAAGCATTATATTACGAAACCGGGCATCCTTTCAGAGAACTCGTAAAGGACGCATTCTCTGAATTGGGATTTGAAGCCAAGAACTTGCCAAAGAAACCTTCTGGGATTCCAGACATTGAAATTTCTTTTAGTGACTTTAAGGGCATTATTGAAACCAAAGGTGAAAACAAACAAATCGGCGAAAATGACATAAACCAAATTTCAAAATCTCAATCAAAACCCGAGTTCAAAGGCAAGAGGATGATTTTTGTGGGGAATGCCTTCAGATTGAAATGCCCTAACGCGAGGGCGCCTTGTTTTCACGCGAATGCAATTGCTCTTGCCGAATCCATTAATGTAGTTCTCGTCAGCAGTATGACTTTGCTAAACGCGCTTCAAATAAGGTGGAAACAAAAAAACCCAAGCCCACAAAAAATCATTCAAAATCTAGCGCAAAATGGGTTGTGTACTGAGCTAATTTAAAAACTTATATCCTTATGGTGAATAAGGTTAATACATGTCTGCCTCTGAAAAAGTGAAACTTCCTCATTTTTGTGCTCCTATTGATTTTGATGTGCATTTAGATAAGATTATCTCATCAATTTACAGAGTGGGGAAAGCAGCAACATCAAAAGAAATAGTCGCCAAAGATAATTCTCTTGGAGATTTCGTCTGTGTTGGGAGAGCATGCTCTTTCTTAAGCTATGTAGGTTTACTTGAAGGTGAGCGTTCTCCATTTGCGCTTTCTCCAATCGGTAGGGAAATAGCCCTTGCGTTGGAAGAAAAAAATACTGCCGCTGCAATTAATTTATGGCAACAAATTTTGAAGCGCCATAGCTTGTATTCTCAACTGCAGAAGTATATAGCAGAACAAGGAGGTAAAAGAGGTACGCCTTTAGGCTTTGGTGAACACCTTAGGAAACTAGCTCAAGCAAAATGGAGTTCCAATTTTGTGCGTGAAGGCGGGAAACGCCTTTGTGTTCTTTTCGCTGGTAAGGGCTTGCTGAATTTTGACCGTTCGGAAGATAGTATTTCTTTCCAACAAATTACTGCGCCTCAAAACGAGACCAATCAGCAAAATGTTTCCCAAAACGCCTCGAACGCATCTCCGAGTGACCTCCCTCAACATGCTTCATTAGTTATAAGAAACCAACCCGCATCTTTAGGTCTATTATCCTACACTATCAATGTCAATGTGGAAGCCAAAGATGCTCAGTCAATAAGAGAAGTAATTAATCTAATCAAGGAATTGAAAGAGCAAAAGGTAAACTCGCCTTAGCGCACATATATCTTCCATATGAAGAAGTGTGACGTTATTTTCCCATTATTAACATTTAATGTCGAAAAAGGTAAAGGGTAAGCGTGGGGGGATTTGAACCCCCGTCTAGGGGATGCGAGTCCCCTCGCTCTGTCCGGGCTAAGCTACACGGGCACGTTTAGTTCGATTTCTCGAGCATCGTGTAACCATACGCCAATTAATAATTAATTCAATATCTATTTAAAATTTTAGTAAATATTTCAATAAAGCGTTAAAAAATGTGTGGTGTGGTTGCCTGTTTCTGCCTTAGTGGTGAAGTGCGTAACTGCAAAGGGGCTATTTCAGTTTTTTTAGGGGGTTGAGGTTTTCTGGTTTTTTCTTGGCTTGGGCGCTTCGTTTTGCCAACATTTTATTGATAGTGGGTTATTGTTTTTCTTGGTCTTTGAGCATTTTCTGGATTGACTTTTTCAGTGGTGGGATGTTTTCTTTTACTGTTTTCCAGATGGTTTCGGTGTCCATTCCAAAGTAGGCGTGTATTAGTTTGTCTCTCATGCCGCTCATTTCCTTCCACGGAAGCTCCCTGTACTTTGCCTTTAACGAGTCGGGTAGTTTCTTGGAAGCTTCACCGATAATTTCGATGCTGCGAACCACCGCATTCAAGGTTTTTCTGTCTTTTTTGAACTCCTCAAAACTCATGTCGCCAACAAAAACTTCCACATCATCCACAGCGTCCAAAATATCCTGCAGGTAATCGCGGTAGTCACGGCGTTTCATACCATGACAACTTCCTGCAATATGCGCTTGCCAATGTGGGGCTTTAACGCTTTTTTGGAGACCAAATCCACTTTGACACCCAGCAAATCAGACAAATAATTCTCCAGCGCGACGAACTCAAAAAGCCCCACGGGCTCTTTGAACTCCACCAGAACATCAACATCGCTAGCCCGCTTCTGCTCGCCGCGCACGTAGGAACCAAAAACACCGATGTCTTTTACTTTGAACTTCAGCCTCAACTCTGCCTTATTCGAGGAAAGCGCGCGCTTGATGTCTTCGACGTTCTGCATAGTTAAAACACTGGGGCACTTCTGATTTAAGACTTTTCACTAAAAACTACGCCAGTCAAAGTGTGGTTAGGTTGGTGATTTCTGGGTGACTGTTTCGCCTTTCTGTGTTACTCGTATGCTCTTTCTCGGTGCTCGATTTTTAGGATGATTATTGTTTCTGACTTTTTATCCACGGCAAACATAACTCTCCGCTTGCCAGTGCGTAGCCGATAAAAGTTCCCTTGCCCCTGCATCTTAACAATATCCAAACGACTTCTAAGCCCAGTAAAATCCGCTAAACACAAAATATCCTCAAGCACCACATGCTTAGTTTTCTCATCTAACCCATCCAGCGCTTTTTCGGCTTTTCGATGAAAAACTAGGCGGTACTTAGGCACTTTTCTTTGCCCCGTGCTTCTTCAGAACATCTTCCAAGGAAACACACTCGCCTCGCAAGGCTTCACGCTTGAGGGCTTTGAGCTCTTTTATCTCTTCAGGGCTCGCTTTCTCCTCAGGAATCAGCGTCGCCTCTAAGTTTGAGAGATTCTTCTCCAGCGACTTGAGCTCCCGCCGCATACGCTTAACCTCCGCGTAAACCTCATCCAAACTTGCTTGAGCAGTCAAACTTTACCCCTCAAAAAGACTAAGCAGATGCAGCCTAATAACTTTTAACCAAAACTAACCGCCTAAACATACATGGCATTTTAGCAAATAACAAAAAATAGATAAATGACGGGGTCTTTTCTCATACAACATTAGAGGAATCTTAATGGCAAGCACCATCAAAGTATGCGATATCATGACTAAATCTGTCCCAGTTGTGGACAACGAAACAAGCGTATCCAAAGTAGTCAACCTTATGGCAGAAAAAGACATAGGCTACGTCATGGTCGTAATGCAAAACAAACCCACAGGCATCATAACCGAACACGACCTCATCGTCCGCCTCATCACCCAAAACACCGCAACCAACTCCGTCATCGCCCGCATGATCTACACCAACCCCATCTTCACCATCGACCAAAACAAAACCATCCCCGAAGCCGTCCAAATGATGAACCACTGGGGCGTCAAACACCTACCAGTCACAGGCGCACAAGGCGAACTCGTCGGCGTACTCACCGCAGACAACATCATCGTAGCAGCCCCAGAAAAGCTAGCAGAACTAGCCGAACTCTACAAACCAGGCTACAAACGCGTACGATAAAACACCCCCAATGGGGCGCAACTGTCCCCCATTTAGCCTTTTTTTCAAAACCCAAACAACCCCCAGCAAACAGTTTTAATCAAACCTCACCCAAATACTCTACCAAACACAACCAACCGGGACAAACATGCCACACGACGACATCATGCACCAAAAAGCCCGCTACCTCATAGAATCTGGCAGAATCGAAAACCTAGGCAACGGAATCTACAACGTCATCGGCGAACACGGCACCTACACCATCGCCCAAGACCACACAGGCAAACTCAGCTGCAACTGCCAAGGCTACCTAAACAAAGGCCGATGCAGCCACGCCCAAGCCGTAGCCCTGCTCACCAACAAAAAACGCCTCCGACCCAAACCCCGATAACCAAAAAACTAAAAACCAAACCCCTCAACCTTCTAGTATGAACAAAACGCTAAACACCACCCTCTTCATTGCAATCTTCGCCATCATAACCATCCTCGCCATGGTCGCAGGCTTCCAATACGACTGGCCAGACAACATCCACACCGACTACGGGTTTCCCCTCACTTATGCAACGCACACAACCAGCACCTTCGCAGGACCCGCAAACATCTGGTACGTCGACACCGTAAACCTCGCCGTTGACCTCGTACTCTGGCTGGGCACCCTAACCGTGTTAGCGGCTATAATGCAAATTGTACTCAACAAAAAACAGACAAAATAAACAAAAAAGAGACAGGGAAGACCAGCAAAGCTCCCCATCCCTTCACGTTTTCTTAATTATTAGCGTCCAGTTTAATCCTTCCCACATCACACACATCCTGTTTTTATAGGGGTTCGATTTTGCGGGCAGCTTCCCGTCTCGCACGAGAAACCACATATTCTAAGGAGGCAATCGGCATGGCGGCCAAGCCCAAGCAAACTGCGACCAATGTTCCAATTTCCATGTTTTTCATACATCCTGTTTGTTTTTAATTATCCCTTAGCTTCCAAAATATATAAACCGATTTGAGAAATGTTCATAAAAAGTATGAAAAACTAACCGAAAACACAACCCAAAACCAAAAAACCAAACATGCACCCACAAAACAAAACAAACACTAAACAAACAACCAAACCTAAGAAACCTTCAACCGCCTAACCAAACCCCGCACACGTTCCTCATCACCCAAGCAATCCTCCAAAACCGCATTCGCCACCTCATAAATCCGCAAATCATTTAACAACGCCAGTTTGCGCAGCTCCCGATGTAAGTCCTCGCGGATTTCCACGACTACGCGCCTGCGCTTATCCACCACAGGTCTACCGCCTCGCTGCTTTGTACCTGCTTAAACTGTCGGTTTTCGCACGCAACGCATACACGTAATCTGCAAGTAGCGGCGCTTCCCGTCCCAACTCCAACGTGACATCAAGCGTTTGCGCTTTTCCATCTACACGATACTCCACGCTCAAAACGCGAAAATCCGCTTCCACACCCTCCACAGGCAACACAACATGCACCACATCACCAGCCAATACTGGCGAGGCGCCAAAATCCAGAACTGAACTCTGCAGCGTCAGGCTCTCCGCTGGGTCCTTCAGATTCGCCAGCAACGCATTCGCCCGCCCAGTGCACTCGGTGTCGCTCCACAACTCCTCGTTAACCTCCACCAGCTCCCGCAACCCAAAACTGCCCTGACTACTCGTGTTCTCCTGCACGTTGCCATAGCGGCGCCCCCCAAAAAACAAGCCATCCACCCAAAAAGCGCCCGTGCCCACATCGCCAAACCAGCAAATCACCCGCACACGCCAAATCTTTGTCCAGTCAAAGCCGCTTTGCACCTGCCACAAATCCGCAACCCCCGCACCCACTTCTACCTGCGTTTGGAACCATTTGCCAGCCCCCACCGTGAACTCGCGTGTAGCTGAGCGGTCCAAGTTGTCAAACAGCGACAGGGTCACATTCCCGTTATAGGCGGTTTCTGTGCAGAGCCACAGGTTCAAAACTGGGTAAGCTGCGGTGTCTACGAGTTTGTCGCCGTTTAGGGTGAACACGCAACCCGCATACTGAAAACCGTCTATGAAAGTTTTTATGCTGCCCGAACCCTTCACCATGACCGCGGTGTCAAAGCTGACGGTGCCCGCTATGGCAGTCCAAACGCCATCCGACGGTGTCAAGCTCTCAGTCCACGCATCCTTGTCGGCTGGCTCGCTTTTGTCGGCGGCGCCGTAAACCGCAATTTTGTTTCGCACCCTGTACACATCACTGGTGTACTCGTAGTATTCTATGCGCTCGCCAAGGCTGACGGTGCTGGGTTTGGTGCCTTTGGAGAAGAACTCGAATTTGCCGTCAGGCGCCACGCGAAAGTCGTAGCCTATGACGCCCTGCTTGTCTGCGCTCTCCGCCACGTACTTGAGCACGTCGATGACTGGGGTGTCTTCGTAGTTTAGGCTTGCATATGTCGTATCCGTTGCCTCTACCAGTTCTACGCCGCCGCGGTTGTGGCTCAAACCCACATAGTAGTCCAGCAGGTCTTTGACGATGTCTTCACCCTTCACGTTGGTGTATGCTTTCGTGATGACTCTGCGGAACAACCGCTCACCCCAACACCTGCCCGAAACATGCACGTAGTTCTCCACGGGTGACGATTCGTATTTTATGCCTTCTACGCGGCAAGTCATCAACAACGGACAGGTAACACCGCGACCCACACTTAAGCTGCCATCCACGCCCACGCTCAGCGGGTATGTGCCGTTGGGGCTGTATTTGCCGCCAAAATTCTGCAACGTTGCCTCGAAGCTGCCGACCTCTTTGGTGCAGCCCAAATGCACCTTCAACTCAACGATGTCGCCTTGGGGTGGCGCTACAGAGCCGAAAACCACCGCCACGGTTGGTGCGGTAACACTCATTGACTATTCGACTCCCCGCCTGTAAAGCTCGGTTTCGCCCGCCCGCTGTATACTACGAGTATGCTGGGGTGTCTCTGAGGTGGCACTGTTGAAGTTCTGCACGCTGGCGGTGGCTTTGTTCATGCTGCTGGCGAAGCTTATCATGGCAGCGGCTGCCGCAACGATGACCGCTATGCCTACGCCTGTTAGTGCGAGGAACGTGGCGAAGCTGATGTTTAGGCTGTTTTGGACGGTGGTGGCAAACGCGGTTGCTGCTGCGTAAACCTTCTGGGCGACGGCGACGCCTGTGCTGGTACGCATAAACATACCCATCACGCTGACAACCATCATGGCGCTGTTGAACACCTTCGCCTGAGCATCGTTCAAAACACCGAACTGGTTCGCAACATAACCAACAACGGTTCCTGCGGCGCCCAGTCCAGCAAGCGTTGAACCTAAACTCTTCACTTGTGTGGCGAGGCTTTGCGCGTCAGTTTGGATGCGGCTAAATTCCGAACTGGCACGGTTGACGGCTCGAATGGTGACAGCTATTTCCCGAAAACTCACAGGTCCGCCTCCATCTTAGCCGAATCCAAAGCGCCCAGCAGGGCAGGTTCCAGCTGAGGCAAACCCTGTTCGAGTGCAGGTTGAATGAAAGGTTTCGCTTGGGCGTAGCGGGTGCCAAATTCCACGGCTGCGGCGTAGGCTGCTTCTGCACCAACTTCTGCCTGCCACTGCCTGGTTTTTGTGTAGATGGTGCTTCGCAAGTAACCCGTGCGTTCTGGTGCCAACTGTGTAGCTTGGGTTTTGGCATTCTCAGCCCACTCGCCAAGGCGCTGCTGTATTTGCCTCTGCATACCACTATCGAAACGGTTGAGTGCCTGCGCGAACTCCTCCGCGCCTGCAAGGTCAATTTGGACTTCAACGCTCATGTTTCTTGGCTTCCTCCTCGGTTTGCCTGTCTACTTCGTTGAGGATGATGATGAACTGCTGGATGGTTCTGGCTGGCTGCCTTGCGAGGTCTGTTGGGAGCCAACCGAATTCTTTGCATAAGCGGAAATCTGTGATTGCGGGGTTGGGTTTTTTGCGTCTGATGGCTCGGATAAAAAAGCCGTCTCCTCCCGTGTGACAGCGCACAGGTTGTTGACGGTTTGAGAAAGCAACTCGCCCAATGCGATGGGGATGCCGTTTTCTTCGCCCAAAAGTTTCTCCAGCGTTAGCGGCTGGTTTTGTGGTTGCTCTTTTAGGGCTGCCCAGATGGTTTCAGCTTGTATGGCTATGAAGTCGCTGCTCACCACTTGCCCAGAAACAGGGTGGTACTTGGTGTGTTTTTGGATGATGCGGCTGCGTTTTGCCCAAGTGATTTCTTGGAAAACGTATCTGCCAGTGTATTCTTCGCCGTATTCGGCGCCGATTTCTAAGGTTTCTTTGCGCATCTGGTTTCACCTTTAGGTTACGGTGAAGGTTTTGGCGACAAACTCCGCTTTCAGGCTCACCAACTCTTCAATACGGGTGGGTGCCGCCACGTTTTCCCATTTGCAGTTGCTAAAGACCGCTTTGCTGGTTCCGCCCAAGCCAAACTCCAACGTGAACTCGGCGTCGTTGATGATGTTGTCGAATTCTTCTTTGCTTTCAAACTCGAAAACCACTTCGCCTGTGAGGTTGCGGTGCCTATGCGGCAAGTACTTCAGGATGTGGCCGTTGGTGCTGCGTATGACTGGGACCTGTTTGAGGTTGTTTTCCACCGTGAATTTCCAGTCGGTGACGCGCTCAAGCGTGGCGGCGTCTTTTTTGATGTAGCTCTCATAGAACGGTATCGCTCCGCCGTAGTCGGCGTAGGTGGCACCTGAAAATTTGTCGGTGCCCGCGGTGAGGTTTTGGGCAAGCAACTCCACGATCGCTTTCACAACATCTTCGATGCTGCACTCCACGGTTAGTTTTTGGAATTTGCACCCCGTGTACAAAAGCGAAATTATGTCGGTGGCAGACGCAAAAACACCCTTATAGTAAAGCAGCTGGATGCTCAGGGACTTGTCAAGTTCGTTTCTGGCGTACTGCAAGAAGTTTATGGGTGCTTCGCTTGGCAGCGGATACGAGATTTTCAGGCTTGGCGCTCGCACTCCTTTTTTGATGGCTTGCAAATCCACGCTGCCGACTCCGCGCAGCTTAATGTTGCCCGGATTCACCGCAGGCTCCAAACTTTCCGCTGGGATGCCTAGCATGGAGGGGTTGGTTGGGGTTTGCCCAAAAGCCACCTCGTCCACGTAGTAGACGCGGCTTTCATGGGCGCTGTATGTTTCTGGCATTTCAAATTTACACTCCTATGTTCTCAAAGAACCATGACTTCACCACAAACTCGGTGCGGAAAATGAAGGGCACACCGTCTACGCGGTCTAAATCTCGGTAGTTGACAACGTCGCAGTACGTTATGCCGTTCACTGTGACAGTGCAGGACACGTAGTCGCAGTGCAGAACCGCGGGTGATTGGGCGCTGGCGGGGTTGGTTGTTCGGGTAAGCAGCCACACGTACCCGTCTTCATCAATGTAGTTTGGCACGTTCGCTGTTAGGGTGATGGTTATGGTTTCGTCGGTTCCTCCAGCGCCGTCTGACTGCGCGTTTTCCCATAAGAAACTTTCACTATTCCACGCTTTGACGGTGACGCCGTCGCCACCTGCTGCGGTGCCAAAGCCTTCAAAGGACACGGCTATTTTTTTGGCAGTTTTCTCTCTGCATTCCAGTTTGAAGCCGAAAAGCACCGTTGCATACGCGCCATCTTCATCTGCGCTTAGCTGAAGGCGGTTGTCGTCGCTTGCCCACAACCTCTGGTAGTTCTCACTTGCCAGCTCCGTCCAAACGTTTGGCGTATACGGTGAAGCTTCGCCGTTGCCAAAGTAGGCTTTGTGAGTTTGACTGCCCGCTCCCAAATTGTAAAACTCATAAGTGGTTTCGTTGGGGCGGCTGCGTTTCTGCCGCACGACACGGTTGACTTCCTCCACGATTTTGCCCCGCATAACCCTGCCTGACTCGCCCGAGCCCGCCTGCTCGGATGTCCACACGTTCACCCGCAGAACTTGTAGTCGTTTGCGCCATTTTCCCGATAACTCCATTTTCTGGTCAGCGCTTTCCGCAAAACCCACCGTGACCTGTCCGTCAAAGCCCTTGATGGCTTGGGCGTTCTGAAACTCATTAACCACATTTATGCTGGCTAAACCGCCGTCGTCTTTGACTACGCGCAGGTTCGCCTTAAGTAGCCTCATCACTGTTGCAGCCGCCTCTTCGGTTTCACTCATTGGTTTGTGAGCCTCCTGCATGTGGCTTTACGGTAAGCAGTTTCGCCTTTGAAGGCGTAGTCTTGTACTGTTTGGATTTGGTAGTCTGTGCCGTTTCTGCGGATTTTGTCGTGCCGCCTCACAGGCGCAAACACGTGCATGGCAAAATAATCGTGAGTAACATAGCCAGGTTCCAGCAGCAACTCTTCGCTCTTCGCGGGCAGAACGATGGCTTTGACGTCTATGCCTTCGCCGTAGGCTGTTCTTTCACCCGCTGCTGTAATGGGGTAGAGGGTTAGGTTTTCGCCTTTACTGCTCAGGACCTGCGTGAACCGCGTCACAGGCACCTCATAGCCCAAAAACAACTGCCCCAGCCAACAAACCGTAGCCATCGCCTGCTTATTTTCCACAAACCCAAAATCCACGTGCTTGACGCCCCAAAACATGAACTCGTCGGCGTGTGCCGCAATTATGTTGTGGCTGTACTCGTAGGCGGATTTGTCGTGGTCGCGGCGGATAGGCGCCAGAATCCCAGCCGTCACCGCATCGTAGTAGTTACAGGCGGAAACTTTTGAGACAGCGTCTAGGTAGCCTGCCCAGCAAACCGCGGGATTATACGCAGGATACGCCGATGAAGCGCCTATCGCGTTGATGTAGCTGTAGGCTTTCTGTACGGTGTTGCTGTAGCCTTCGTAATCGTAGAGCCCCCAGAGCGCGTACGCAAGTGAATCGTCGATTATGATGCGGTCAGCTTGGTCTACGCGGTGCCATCCTCCGTCTCCCGAAGGCAGCGGACTATAATGGTCAAAGCACTCCTCCAAGCCAACACGACAAAAATTAACCACATCCACCATACCTGCTTCATATTGGCTTTTGCTTGTTGGGTCTACTTCACACAGCATCCTCAAAGCGGGCAGCCCGTGGAGGCAAACCACATCCATCTCTGCAAGCCACTGGTCCGAAATCGAAACAGCTCTTGCGAATCCGCCGTAGTAGCGGTCGTGCACGCCCAGCAGGCTTGGTTTGTGCTGCATGTTGAAAAGAAAAACGTTACCCGCCAGAGTTGCGCTGTTCAAGTAGGCGGTGTTGCTTGTTAGTTCGTAGGCTTTCAGCAACGCAGGCACCGTGCGGCACGCATCCACCGCATAGTACTCTGTTCTGTTCTCTGTGCTTTTGAAGCCACCATAAGCCAACTTTTCTGCGTCAGTGCATTGCTGCGTGAGGATCCAGTTGGCAAGCTCCACGATTTTCGCTTCTATCTCGCTGCTTCGAGAGTCGAACTGAGGATGAAAGTAGGCTTCGAAGAGGAAATCCACTGCGAACGCCGCGGCAAACGCAGCTTTCCCCCACTCAAGGTCCGGTCCAACATCTGGGACCACGTAGAGGTACGGCGCGTACTCCATGACGTACTCGTAGTAAGCTTCAGGAACCGCTGGCATAGCTTTCAGGCGCTCCCCACAACTGGCGGCTTCAACGCATTCAACAAGCGTTCCAGTTCTTGCTGCAACACGCACAGAGGCGGCGCCTTATCCAACACACTCACATTCTGGTCACCCACACTAAAACTCAAACCCACCGCGGAACCACCCGTCAAGTAGCAAACCACGTAAACCGCCGCCAACAAAACAATGCACTCTTTCTCCGCATCCGTGCAGTCCGCAGAGTCAACTGGTTTGCCCAGTTCAAGTTCCAGCGTGACCGCTGCGCGTTTAACCATTTTCTGAAGCTTAACATCGGGAACATCCGCAACGCTAACATTGATGGCGTCACGCACGTCGCTGAGGGATACGTTTGCCAAACAGGTTCACCTTCACACCCAAAACAGGTGAATACACAAGATTTAAGGAATTTTCACAGAATAAAGCCTGATTACTGACGGGATTAACTGAAAAAGCGTTTTATGTAGGTATTAAATAAAACGACTTGTTGAAGCACCCGATGAGCATTTTGTACGTAGCACTCCTAGACTACGCCAAAGAGTTGAGCATGGTCAAAGAATGTGTCCATAAAGGACAAAATTGTGCTTAGCAATCAAGCAAAGTTTTAAGTGTATATAAAAATAAAAAGGAAAATGGAAAAATGTCTGAGCAAAAAAGTCCAAAAAGCAAGCCTCGGTGGTGGACCGCTTACTGGCTGATTATTGTTTTTGCTACAGTTATCATTGGTGTTACTCTTCCGATTACTAGAAATGTTCCTGTTGAAACAGCGGCATTTTATCTAATTGTTATCTTACTTTTTGAGGGTCTCGCTTATTATGTGCGGGTCAAGCCTTCAATGAAGCTAAACCGAGTCATGTACATCTTGCTGGGTGCGCCGATCGGCTTTGTACTTTGGTTCATTTCATGGTTCTTTGTAGTCAGGGTCATGTATCCGCAGGCAGGGGAAAATTTAACAGCTGTAATTGTCAGCTTAATCATGTGTTTTGGCATAGCATTCTTAATCGGTGACTTGATAGGTAAAGCGAGGCACTACAAAGGACCCGAACAGTACCAGCCTTAAACTTCTCTGAACAAGAATATCGTAGTATCTGTCGGCGGTGGTCTCTTGAAGAAAAGAAGCAAATAGCGCAACCTCCCTTCTTTTTTATTGCCTTTTCTTTTTCATGAGAATAACCAGAGGCACAGCAGCCATGATGAGCACGGCAAACGTGAAACCCGACGGAAACTCTGGGATTGTAGGTGAAGCTGAAGGGGTATCTGTAGGGGTTGGACTTGGGGATGGGGCTGATGGCAAGGGTGACAATTCAGGCGAGATGGCTGTTCCATTGTATCCTATGAGGGCATATCGTTCGACCACCGCCAGTGAAGTCATGTCGTGACCACCACCCATAATGTACAGCAGGTCATCTACCACGGCAACTGATGGATTATAACGAGCAGTTGGCAGCGGTGCCGCAGTTGCCCAAGAGTCAGTTTGAGGGTCATAGACAAAGTTCTGGTCTAATCCCGCAGCAAAACCGCCCGAGCCGCCCATAACGTAGATGCGTTTTGGAGCCGCCACCCCTGTGGTTGCGCCCGCAGCCGCTTGCCAAACGGTGACAGGAGC
The DNA here is from genome assembly GCA_937873375.1 of Candidatus Bathyarchaeota archaeon. Classification (GTDB taxonomy): domain Archaea; phylum Thermoproteota; class Bathyarchaeia; order Bathyarchaeales; family Bathycorpusculaceae; genus JADGNF01. The sequence continues at coordinate 6,404 of CALMWK010000072.1, read as the reverse complement.
AGATTTGCCTAAACTCCAAGTGCCCGCTGCGGTGTCGTATATTTGCACATTGTCAATGTTAATGCGGGGGTCGAATTCGTCTTGACCGCCGATAGCATAGATTTTGTCGTCAACAACTGCCGAGGCAAAACTGGTGACAGGATAAATCATCGGCGCCCCAACTGTCCACGTATCGGTTGCGGGGTCGTAGATTTCTGTTGTATTAACTGTGGAGTATGGTCCTGCGGTTCTTCCACCCATAACATAGATTTTCCCCTCTACCACAGCGGCTTCTATTTGGTTTCGGTTTGTCGGCATAGACGCTTTGTTTTCCCACGTGCCTGTTGTGGGGTCGTAGGCTTGGTTTAAGCCGCAGGTTATAGCGTCGCCGTGCACTGGTTCGCTGCCTGTTCTGCCACCTATTACGTAGATTTTGTTTTGGCAGGCGGCTACTGCAAAGTAGTCTCGCAATGTTGGCACTTGAGTTTTGAAGGTCCACGTGTTGTTTGCGGGGTCGTACTCGTAGAGCGGATTGGTTGTGTGGCCTATGGCGTAGATTTTTCCGTTCAGCACTGCCGCCCCGTGAACGCCTTGGATAGGTATCGGTTTCACTGTTTTCCACGAGTCTTCTTCAGGAACATCCACGGTAAACTCGACTTTGGCGTAGCCCGTGTCTGGCAAAACTTGTGATGTGTTTGTTTTGGCGTAGACTTCCAGACGGTGTGAGCCATTAGCCAGTTTTGGCAGCATCAGGGTTGTGTTTGTGGTTTGCCACAGTATGTCTCCGCTGTAAATCAAGCCTGCTACGGCGATGGGGGGTTGCCCGTCTATTTGGTATTCGACTGTTTTGTTGGTGGTCATGGAGTAGGTGATGCTGATGTTTAACAGAAGGGTGTTGGTGGTGTAGGTTTGGTTGGCTGGAGAATGGATTGTTACTGTTCCGTATGGAATAAAATTAGCCTCAGCCACCTCAACAACTTGCGCTTCAGCTGCTAATGAAACTAAGAGCACAAAGAGGACAAACACGGTTACAGACAGTTTTCTATTCATACTTGTCCCCGCGCACATTTTTCCTGCGCCAAACCACCACACCCAACACAACCACAACTACCACTATGCTAACACCTGCAATCAAAATTGTGGGGAGGGGTTCTTGGGTTTGAGGTTCACTGCCTGAAAACGTCACCAGCACATCTCCGGGCAACGGTTTATCGTATTCTGACGTTACCGCAAAAGTTACCTCCTGAACCTCACCCTGCCTCTGAACAGCATACTCCAGCTCGTTTCTGGTGTCATCTGAGGGCACCGTGAAAATTTTAAGGTCGGGCAGGGCATTCTCTGTTTTCAGGCTGAAGTAGGCTGTGGAGTTTGGGCTTGACGCCGATAGGTACGGGATGATGTTTAGGTCGTACAGGAACTGGTAGCCACCGTTAACCCGCGCGACGGGGTGCTCGTAGTGGATTGAAAGCACAAAAAACTCCGAAGGGCTAAACCCTGTTTCAATCATTGCCCAGTCGCCGATTGCGGTGTGATGCAGGGCATCTGGGAACTGTTCGGTGAAGTTTGTCCAACTAAGCTGAGTGCCGTTTAGCTTGATTATGATGTTGGTTGTGTCTGGTGGGGTTGGGTAAACCATTGATATGTTGCCAGCGTTGCCTGCGTTGGGGCAGTAAATTGGGTAGGTTCCGTCAACTATCGCCAATGCCGTGCCGTTTTGGGTGGTGATGGTGTAGTTGAGGTACTCTTTGGGCATGCTGAAGCGTGGTTCTTGAGTTGGTTTTGGTGAAGGAGTTGGGCTTGGGCTAGGGCTTGGTGTAGGTGGGGGTGAAGGCGTAGGAATTGATGTTGGACTTGTTGTTGGACTTAAAATTGGGTTACCTACTGTGCTAAAGTAAACAGTATTGATAAATGAGAGATATTTTGGTTCATATGTTCTTTGGTTTAAGCCATACAAGTAAATTGTTAAGCAATGTGAACCATTTGGCAATTCTGGCAAAACAACCTTTGCAACCGCCGTTGTTGTTATATGTATTTCTCGGTTGCTCTCCAAGGGAACTGAACCGCTGTGTATGCCATCAACGCTGTAATTCATTGAGATATTTGGGTCTAAACCGCCCAAAACCCCTGCACTCGCCAGACTAACATTCAAAACCAAATTCGTATAGTAGTAGGTCGTGTTTACTGGGGAGAAAATGGTGACGCCTGAATCAATGAAGTGGATAGAATCAGTAGAGTCAGCCCTAACTGGATAAGTAAAGGTTGTGCCTATTAAAGAGACTAATAGTGCTAAAATAGCACTTACCGTCAAGAGGGTTCTGTTCATTTCTCTCAATAATTAATTATTCTAAGTTGCTTTTAGTTCTCCCTGAAGAACACCTTACACTGCAGAAAGAACTATAGAAAACTCTGGTTTCTTAGTTATTTACTGTTGATTTCCTGTTTGTTTTTCTGTAGAAGACTAATGTTGCTCCAGCAAGAACTACTATCACCGCTATTAAGACTATTATTATGATAATGACTTCTGTTGGAAGTGCTGTTCTTGGGGCACCTGTTTGTTGTTGTGGTGTTGGGCTTGATGATGGGAAAGTTGTTGGTTCTTGTGTGGGCGTCAGTGTTGGTTCTTCAGTTGGTGAATGTGAAGCGACAGGTGGCTGTCCAACTTCAACCAGATAACTGAGCTCGTAGTAGTATGGGGTTTGGTCGTTGAATCTGTTGGATACAAATTCGTTGTTTACCGAGACGTGGCTAAATATGACATCGTATCTGCTTCCCGTGATGGTGTTGTTGAGAATCCTGTTTGTGCTGGACCTGTCCAATCCAATTCCGTACCATGAATTGTTAACAAAACTGTTGTTTTGGATAGTGTTGTTGTTGGACAGCACCAAGCTTAACCCATACTCATTGTTAGTAATGGTGTTCGCTGAGACAACATTGTTGTATGCTCCAACAAGTCTAATTGTGTGAATGCTTCTAATTACCGCGTTGTTTTGTATCCATGAGTCGTTGGTGAAAGCGAGCAAAATCGCTTCATTTTGGTTTGAAAAAGCAAAGTTTTCAATTGTCACGTTTCTGGAATTAATTACTGCTATGAATCCAGAGTTTGGGTATGAAGAGGAATTTATCAGCAAATCTGTTTTGTTCTGGAGATAATAGATAGTTTTTCCGTTGACGTTATTTGAAGTGTCAATTGTGTGGAGGAAATGCTCAAGGTTAGAGCCGTAGATATTCAAAATTCCTTCGAATTCTCCATCCATTAGATTTTGGGTTAGGAAATGATTCTCGGAAACACTTGCGTATGATGAAAAGTTTAAAGTCACACCACCCATTCCATAAATAGTGTTTTTGGTGAGGACATTTCTATCTGAAGCATCGCTGACTATTATTCCGCTAACGTAATTGTTGCTTATTGTGTTGTTTGGTGAGAAATTTAGGTCAATTCCGTGTCCGCTTTGAATGTTGTTTTGCAGAATTTGATTGCCAAATGACGAGTTGAGGTAAACACCGCTGTTAGCCCAGATATAGTTGTCAATTATTAAGTTGAAGTTCGAATCTGTCAGAAGTTTGAAACCGATGAGTTCACCAATTACTCCTTCGTTGGGCTCTGTGATTGAGTTTTGGATCATGTGATTGTTTGAGGAATGGTACACCCACACTGCGTCTTGGAAACTGCCTGCAATGGTGTTACTTTGTAAGGTGCAATTAGAAGTATAATATAACCAAACGCCGTATTCGTTACTCGTGATGTTGTTGCTGGCTATTGTGCAGTTCGTGCTGAAGCTGATTTGAATTCCAGAGCCATGAAACCTAACAGTTGTGCCCCTAATGGTGATGTTGTTTCTTGCCTCGCAAACTATTCCCACAGATGAAGTATCAATATTATAGAGATTGGCACCGCCCACGACGGAGTGTCCTTGGCCATCCAGAATTACGTTGTCTTTTTCAATGACGATTTTGCCGTACACATCATCAGTTAATGAGTATATGTCGCCTGACCGTTGAACGGGAGCGCCAATGGGGTAAACGTCACCAGTGGCTTTTATGTAAACTGTGGACTGTTGAGCCAATGCAAGTTTAACAATCATTAGGCTTGATACTGTTAAGATGAGAATAAACACCAAGGCAATGCTTCTGCGCATGGTTACTAGAGAGATATGTTTTCAATAAAAGAGTGTTTGTAAAAGTTTATTGACTTAAATTTTCTTGACTCAACTTAGAGAATCAAGCAAATCTTTTTAGCCTTAACCCGTCTGCATTTAGACTATTAACAAGGTTTATTTCTCAATTGACCGTATTAGCCATATAGGGCGAATTGTGATGACGGATTTCTGCAATGAAGCGTATTACTTGTTTTTTTCTACTCTTGCAAACAGAACACGTCTAGGAATCATTGACATCCTAAAGGGCGGTCCAAAGAGCATTGCTGAAATTGCAAAAATACTAGACCAAAGCCAAGATGTCGTGTCTGCTAACCTCAAACAGCTGGAAAAATGCGTTTTTGTTACCTCCAAAGGCTCAGGAAAGGAGCAGTTGTACTCTTTGAACATGGAGATTATTCAGCCTATTTCTCACGCTTTAGAGTTCCACACCGCTAAGCATTGTCCTGACCTGAGAAAATGCATACCTGCAGAAAAATTCCGCGAGTACATGAAAAAAGAAGCAGCAAAAGAAACCTTCATAGAACACGAATAAGTCAAATGAAGTGTTGCTGGTTTTTCGTCTTCTTTTTTGTGTAGAGTAATACACCTGCACTTATCGTCATCATAATCAAAGTCATAGTCAAAGTTGATGGAAACTCCGGAACAGGGGTTGTAGATGTAGGCGTAGGCTGAGGCGTTGAGGAAGCTGACGGCGTAGGTGTCGACGAAGCAGTTAACGTCGGTGTTGTGGTTGACGTTTGACTTGGCGCAGCCGTCTCGATATAGAACGTGTAAATTACATCCGCCACGGCGTTCACCGCCAAATTCAACGACGCACCCATCCGGTTCCTAAACGTCGCATCGCTCCAGTTGTAGTGTTGATCCATCCAAGTACAGTTCAAACCGCCACCTCTCAAATCAAACGTGGTGTCACGCGCCAAACCCACCGCGCCGTCATACGCCGTAGTCAACGTGAGGTTCCCATCGTAAACAAGGTAACTGTCAAGCTCGCTCACGTAACTCTCTGTCCTGCGCAACACATAGCTTTCGTAGTCGCTATGGTGTACTTCTGTACCCCAAGCAGTCGAAGCGCCCATCATGTGCCCAAACACCGACATATCACCCAAGTAATGCGCCACCATACCCAAATGCTCAGCCGCAGCACTCAAATTTCCCGCATGGAAAAACTGCTGTGCACTCACAAATTCTGCTTCAGCCCGCACAGCTGCGGCGTCATCCTGCAAGGACCCATTGGCAAAAAAGTAAATGTGATGTTTAGTGGTGTCGCCTACGCCGTCGGGGGTGTTCCTGTTATCAGGTAACTCCGTGCCGTACAGATACCACGCAAGATTATCCGTCAAGAACTGTTTCTCCTCAGCAGGCAGCCAATCCAACGCGTGCTGTGCAATCCAGTCGTGCGTGCCATAACCTGGATTTGCGGGGTCGCCGCTGTAGCCTCCGTTGCTCCACGCAAAAACGCGCGTGCAGTTGACACCTGAAACTATCAAAACACATAGAAGAGCAATGGTGAATAGGCATGTTGTGCGTTTCTGCATAACCACCACTGTTCTTCTGTTGCTGCGTTTTCAATTTAAGCCTTGCCAACCCACAACATCCAGCGTACTCGTAGTAACCTACAAAGACAAAACATGCTTATTTTCAGGGTCTGAGGCGTTCAGGTTCACGGCGGGTTCGCCTACATCCAGCAGAATCGGTTGCGCCCGTGCAAGTTTTATCTCCCACTTTGCCTTCTCGGAGAGAACAAATTTTTTCGTGTACATTTGATAGCCTATCTTGCTGACGCTTAGTGTGTGGGGACTATACTCCTGAAGCACATCACCTGTCGACTGCTGATAGTAGCCTCTGCTAATGGTCTGAGTGGCGATTCTGCCGTTTTCGTCAGTGGCTACGCTGAAAACTTCGGCTCCATCCTTGTCCGTGAGCTTAACAGTTGCCCCTTGCACTGGCACGTTGTCTTTGTCGGTGATTGCGAGGTTGAAATCGTACTGGCGATAAATTGTCCCAGAGTTAGGCGTCTCCTGCCAGTAGAAACTCCAAACATCAAAATCACAGTTAACCAAATACGCTAAACCCGAAAACTGAAAACATTGAACCGCATAACCCAAATTACGCCCAACCATTTTACGAACAGTAAAAGCGCCACCATATGAAAAACACGTTCCGAAAGACGCATCATAAACAGCCACATCTTCAAGGATTGCATTTGTACCTTCGGCAAACTTTTCAATACCCGTGCAAGTCACACGGAAACAATCTACCCCGCCGTAA
>CALMWK010000071.1 GCA_937873375.1 Candidatus Bathyarchaeota archaeon | reverse complement strand
AGTTGAATCACAATGCGTAGTGTGGATGCCACGTTTGGAAAAGTACACGCTTATTGTAACTGAAAAGCCCGATGCCGCCAACAGGATAGCTTCAGCGCTGGACTTTTCGGGGAAAGCCAAGCGTATGGCGGACAAGGGAGTTCCGTATTTTGTGGCGCAGCGTGAGGGGAAAATTGTTGTTGTTCCAGCGTTGGGGCATTTGTACACGGTTACTAGTGATGCGAAAGAGCGGGGGAAGTATCCTGTTTTTAGCCTCAGGTGGGTGCCGCTTTATGAGGCGCAGCGGGGAGCCAGTCGAATTCGGGTTTGGCTGCAGACCATTGCTAAACTCGCAAAGGACGCTGACAGGTTCATTGATGCCTGTGACTATGATATTGAAGGCAGCATAATCGGCTACTGCATACTCAAATACGCTTGCGGTGGAAAAGAAAACGAAGCTAAACGCATGAAATACTCCACCCTCACAGCGGAAGAGCTGGAAAAATCCTACACTTCGCAGTTGCCGCATCTGGATTTTGCACTCATCGAAGCGGGGCTGGCAAGGCACGAAGTAGACTGGCTGTATGGGATAAACTTGTCGCGGGCGTTGACTTTGGCAGCAAAAAAGGCAAGCGGATATTATGCTACGCTTAGCACGGGGCGCGTACAGGGACCAACGCTGAAGTTTCTTGTGACGCGGGAGAGGAGCATCGCCTGTTTTGTGCCTGTACCGTATTGGACCTTGAAGGCTAAGGTGAAAATTGGCGAGGAAAAGTTTGAGGCTGAATACGAAAAGAAAACAATAGCAGTCAAAGAGGAAGCCGCCGCGGTAGTTGACACCTGCAAAGTTAAAAGCGGGGAAATAGAGAAACTTTCATCCAGAAAGCTTAGGCAGATGCCGCCGTTGCCCTTTGACTTAGGCGCGCTGCAAAGTGAAGCATACACTTTTTTTGGGTACACGCCTATGCGCACCTCCAAAATTGCTCAGAAGTTGTATCTTGACGCGTTGATTTCGTATCCGAGAACCAGCAGCCAAAAGCTTCCACGGGAAATCGGCTACGAGGCTATTTTGAAGAGTTTAGCGAAAGTTCGCGAGTACACGCGGCTTGCTGGGGAGCTTTTGGCTAAGCCAGAGTTGAAGCCCAATGAAGGCAAAAAGTTTGACCCCGCACACCCCGCCATTTATCCGACGGGGAAACTGCCACAAAAGCGCCTTGTTGGACCTGAGAAAAATATTTGTAACCTTGTTGTTAGGAGGTTTTTTGCGGTTTTCGGTGAACCAGCCCTTCGGCAAATTGTTCAAGCCACCATAAACATCAACGGAGAAAAGTTCCTGCTCACAGGAAAACAAACTTTGGAGGAGGGTTGGCTACGGTTTTACAGCCCCTTCACGCGAGTTTCAGATGTGCTTTTGCCGCCCCTAACCGAAGGTCAAGCTGTGAAAGTGGAGAAGGTGGTTTTAGAGGACAAGTTCACTAAGCCGCCGCCGCGCTACAACCCCCGAACGCTGCTCAAGAAGATGGAGGAGGGAAACATTGGAACCAAAGCCACCCGCGCAGGAACCATACAAACCCTCTACGACCGAAAATACATTTGTGACGAGAGGATGGCGGTGTCGGAGTTGGGTTTTGAAGTAACCGATGTTCTGCGGAAGTACTGTCCGTCGGTGGTTTCGGTGGAGTTTACCCGCAATCTGGAAGAGAGAATGGATGCGGTCCAGCAGGGAAACGAGACCAAAGAAAACATCCTCTCAGACGCGGTGGAAAACCTCAAAGCGGTCACGGCGAGTTTGAAGGAGAACGAAAAAGCCATAGGCGACCAGCTAAGCCACGCAGTACAGAAGGCGAAACTGGACGAGAAAACAATAGGCGCATGCCCGACCTGCAAAGATGGCAAACTGGTAATTATCCATTCAAAAAAGACCAAAAAACGCTTCGTCGGCTGCACAAACTACTTCAACGGTACCTGCAAAACCGCGTTCCCCCTGCCCCAGCGAGGCTTGGTCAAGCCGTCAGGCAAAGCATGCAAGGGCTGCGGATGGCCAACAGTACAGATCTGGTTTAAAGGCAAGCGCGCATGGAACCTGTGCCTCAACCCAGCATGCCCAACAAAAACCAAAGAGGGAAAGCATTGAACTGGACAGCTTGAAGGCGGTTTGACTTGAGAAAACTATAGAAGCGCGCATGCGAGTTTTGGCTTAGGAAGGGTCTAATTGGATGGCTATTTAAACTCGTTCAAAAGATTCGCGGTTTTCCTATCATTTTTGATAATCGTTGGTTTTAGCACTATTTACCTTTTTGACCTGTTTGTAGCCGCCCCCATCAACCCGCCCACCTTTCTAGTGCAAGCTGTTAGGATTATTCTTATTCTCGGTTTTTGGCTAACAGTAATAGTGCTTTTGCGTCAAGCAAAAACATTCATGACCAATCGAGTAGGAAACCAAGCTGCGACTATCCTGCAGTTTTCAATTGGGGCAATATCAGTCCTTGTGATGAGTTTCGGAGTGCTACACACACTGGGGGTTTCTCCGGAAACGTTGCTAACAGGTGCGGGAATTGCTTCCATCACAATAGGCTTAGTTATATCTACTTTTGTTGGCGGCATCTTGGCTGGCGCACTTGTTTTCACAACGCACAAGTTCAAAGTAGGGGACAGCGTAATAGTTAACAACATTCCGGGAAAAGTTGCTGATATAACTGCGCTGGTTACGGTGATAAGAACGGAGGTAGGGCAAATGTCTATTCCAAACAGTGCAATAGCATCAGGCGCAGTAATCATAACTGCTATTCACAAATACGAGGAAAAATCTCTGAGCAGACTCCCGTATACAATGGGAGATAGAGTTTTCACCACATACATGAACGAAGAGGGCACAATAAAGGAATTGACCCCACTTCACACCAAGATTCAGCTGGATTCTGGAAAAGAACTAACTTTCCTCAACAACAGCATCCTAGCTGGTACAGTAGCTGTTGCAAAAATAACGCAAACCAAAAAAACGCCTATACAGACCAACAACAGCGCTTGAGCGGTGAATCTGAGTCATTACCAGTTCGCGTGGGCTTTTCTGTAGGGACCTCGTGTTCTGAGCCGAGCCTTCGTTTTCTTTTCCTCTTCATTTAGAGTTTCATCTTCTTCTTCGTTTTCCTTTTGCTCCTCAGAAGAGGCGTCGGCTTCAGTTTTGTTTTGTTTTTTCATATCTTAATCCTCCATTAGCTAAACATGGGCAAGCAATTTCTGGACCTCTTGCTTATCTTCCAGAAATAGCTTATTGCACACCGTAGGGTTCGGGTCTAAACTAAAAATGTGTTTAAGACAGCTTTTCAAAATTTTTTCAGGGGTCGGATTTTTCAAGTTTCTCTAAGATTACCCCGTGCGCCGTAGGCGCTTTTGGGGTAGCCTTGTTATCGGAAATATTACACTCACTGTTTTATTATACTAACAATGAAAAGAATAGTGCCAAAAAAGCAATTGAAAAGCAAAATACACCCCTAAGGAAAGACCCCTGTGATGCGTCCAACCAATTAGATTTCACTAAAAGAATCTTGTGATTTAAATCAACGGTTACCAACTTTTCCAAAGTCCATTTTTTCTTAATATTGTTTTTATCAGTCTCATAATCACAACAAATAGTTGTGAAGTCGGTGGTTGTGAGTTGATTAATTTGAGAAACCCTCACAACTTTAGTCGCACAAAAGGCGGTTACTACAAAGTAGATAACACTAGTAGTCGTAAAGAAAAGCAATATAAATGCAGCTATAGGCGAGATTAAGCTAAGATGGTTCAGCAGTTCCTTTCCAATAGCAAAAGTGAGCGAAATCAAGGATATCGCAAAACCTGTGGCAGCTAGTAATGAAGAACCTTTTCCAGTCAGAATATTTAGCCTTTGAGACTCGCTAGTATATAGTTCATCAACCATTTTCCCAATCGAATCGTTATCATAAACAGCGATAATCCCCGTCCATTTTTTTCTTAGACTATCAGGGGTAATTTTTGCCTTCGTTTCATTGTTTTGAATCTTTGCGTTGCCAGCCCATGCGGTGGCTGCGGGAAAGAGAACGTACACTAACAACTTTATTTTATCAGTGAGCCATCGAATTTTTTTATTGGTCTGCCTTTGAGTAGCCATGTATAAGCAGTTCTCCTAAGGCTTCTGCGATTGGCAATTGAGCATCTTTTTGAATCCAGCCCCATTCACCGCTTGGATTTATCTCAAGAAACAAAAACTGTCCATTACTTTCCACAAGGTCTATCGCTCCAAAGACCAAGCCCAAATCCTTAACGAGCCTTAGGCACTTGTTTTCTATTTCAACTGGAAGAGTTACGGGGATATATTGCAGTCTGTCTTTAGCTGACCGCCAATCAAGGGGAACTAAGGCATCAGAGGTAGATTGAATTTTAACAGCAAAACAAGTTGACCCTACAATAGTGACCCTGTAATCTATTTTATCAACTATTGCTTGCTGAAAAATGGTAGGCGCGATACGAAATTCTGAATCAGGAAATTGAAATGAAGTTACCTTTGTTGTATAAATAAAGAAATCCTTATTTCGACATTCAATCAAAGGTACCCGTAAAGCCTTTGCAACTACTCCATCTGTGCAAGTCTCTGAAAACTCTATTGCCCTCTCTTTTGAAGATGTTATACAAGTTTTTGGAACATGAAATCCTAATTCATTAGCTCTCTTAAGCTGTAGTATCTTGTTCTCTGCCTGATGGTTTCGCAAAGGGTCATTTACCCAGAGCACGTTATCTATTAGGCAAAGACTCTCTAAATAAGTGTGCCATTGGTTTTCAATATATTTTATCACTGCCAGTTTGGGGCGATTGCTTCTTTGGGAAAATTCAAAAGGTTTGCCAGGTCTTCTAAACAAAACACTGTGAAGGTTTTTTGACAAATCACACTGCTTTCCCTTATTAGTAATACATAAGGAGAACTTTGGAAAGGTTGTTTCCACTTGTTCATAAATTAAATCTTCAGTATTAACACGAATGAAGCGTGCCTTACATTTACGAAGATACCTGACAACGTAATCCACAGATAGGTCAAATTTATTGGAGAGTATAACAATCATTTAATCCACATTTCTTGAAACAATAGCGTATGTACAGAGTTATCGCCACATCTTACTATCTTTTTGGTCTTCACCAGTTTCTATATCAGCTTTCTTAGTACCCATACGGTAGTTCGTGTCTATAGCAACTTTTTTTATTCCATTTTGGATAACCATTGTCATATCAGAAGTAGGGTCATATTCGGCGTTTTCCATACCTTTTGTTTTAGAAGTTGTAGTCTCTGTTTTAAATCTTAGCAAAAATGGTTCTTGATTCGTCATTTCCTGCAATTCTCCATTATGCATATGGTTTGCTCTTTTGTAATAAATTTTACCTAAAATGAAAGCCCTCAAATAGCCTATTTTACATTCTTGGTGGGTTTTTTTGCGTAATCTGGGGTTTTGTCCAAGTCGCAGTTAGCGCAAATTATTGTTTTCTTGCCACCTTTTGAAGTTGCGACTACTTCAAAAATTGAGCCGCAAGAGGGACATTTGACCTTTCCCATTCTCTCACCATAAGTAGGCTCATCAGCCTTTTTATTATTCATACAAAAAGAGTTATTTGAGTTAATTTAAAAGGCTTTTGAGACAATTCTCACGCACATAACACCACCACACTCAGGGCAGCTACCGCGTTTTTCTTTACTAATTTTGCGGCATCTTAGACATACGTATTCTTCGCTAAATCGTGTGTTATGTTGCTTCCAAAGAGGGTTTTCATGGCGCATCGTTATTTTGCCTGCCTCCTAAACATGTATGCGTTAATGATTTTTTCTTGATTCTCAACCTCACCCTTCAATTTTTGTATTTCTTCATCGCGCCTTCCCAACTCAATTGTAAGGTATGCGTTCTTTTCAGCTAATGGTTCATGCCTTAATTTTTCAATTTCCTGTCTCAAGAAGGCGTTGTCAGTTTCGAGCGGCGCAAGTCTTTCACACTCTTTTTTGAGATTATCTATCTCGGTTAGTCTCTCTTCATTGGGCTTTTTGAGTTCCTCAATTTCCTTGTCTTTTTGGACTAATTTTTCTTTGATGTGCATTAACCCATAGAACCTGTCATATGACGCTGGAACCCCAAAATCAAGACGCCATACCCTTTCAGCCGCATCAGTTCTAAACCTAACTCCTGCACGTCTTATCTCTGCTAAATGGTGGTCTCTTTCAGCAAGTTTCTTTGCTTTTTGGCATGCTTTACATTGTTCGTTTGTAGTTTTCTTAATCTTTTTTTCATCGCGACAACAGAACAAACCGTCATCAGAAAGATAGCCACAATCAACACGTTGGTTAACGGTGCTTGGGGTGCCTTTGGCGCGATTGAAAATTTCATGTAGTCCATCTTTTCTACTGGACAGAGCAAGTTCTGCTATTACTTGATTGAGAAACTCGAAATCTGAAAGGTAGATGTCTGAATTTAATTTTTGTGCGTCTGTAACCATGCGTCACACCTCATTTTAACAAAAAAAGATTGTGGTTTTGTGGGCTAAACGTGTTTATCGGCTTCTGTTGGGTACTGTTCCATTCGTAGTTGCACATCTATTCTGCAACCTCCACCATTGCTGCCTCTTCTTGCACAATCATTTTCATGTCAACGGCTGCTTTCCCTTTGTTCATCAATTTATTATACCGCTTAGTGTAGAGAGGGTCTATGAAGTCACGTATCCAATCGCGCCAAGGCACAACTGTTCTTTCTCCCATTATGACCTTTTGTAGTCCAACACCTAATGTTCCGTGGTAGAAGTCACGTATTGTAGTGGGGTCTGTTCCGCATTGCTCAGCACAATTATCTAAGCTGAAACCGTGAAGTCCCGCAAGGCTAACAAAAGTATGCTTCATAACCGTGTGTGTAGTTGTCATTTTTCCCTCGGTTATCCATTGCTTCCGCCAAGTTTGCGTACCTTTTTTGTTGTTATTGACGGCTTTTAAGCGGTAAACTTGCCCGTTAGGTGTTGCTTTTTCGCCCTCTGCAAGCTGTTCGCCTCCTTTCTTGAATTTGAAGCGCCAAAGTCCAGCCCGTAACCCAGCTAACTTTAGGCTGCTGCTGTAGCTTTGATAGTTGTGTTGTTCTGATGGGTAGCGGTTGAACCATGTGCCTACGATTTTTGTGTCCTCAACGTATCGTTTAAAGAAAGCCATTGTTTCAGGTACAAAATACCGTTTTACTTTGCCGCCTGTTTTGCTGCCTTCCACTTTTGGCTCAAACATGCTTATTGCGCCTAAATCCCAAAATGCTTGACAGAGATAGCCATTTGGCAGTTTGGTTCCCATGAGTAGTTGACTGCTTATTCTGCCGCCACCCTCTAACCCTAATCTATGAAGCACAAGCGTATCTATTTCGTTGATGTTTTCCACGTATATTTTCAGTTCTTGTTCTTGTAAATAGTCGTCTTTTTTTCCGCCGATTTTCTTTTTCCCTGTTGTATCCCACTCGTCGCCTTCAAGGAATTGGAAGTGCCTTTGTGACAGTGGCGAATCTTCAATTTGTAAGGCTGCGAATTGCATTATGCATCGAATCTGCGATAAGGGCGCAAATTTGATTTTGCCTTGTTCATCATAGAATCGTGGGTCGTTTTTGGCTTGTTGGAACATCTCTAAAGTGAACAATGCAGGGTCTTTTTGTCCAAACATCATGTACAGGTTTCGCCCCATTGCATCCACTACTTTGCCGCTGCCCCAATCTTCTGTTACGGGGTTTTTGTAGTGCTTTTCAAGGTATTGGTGGCACAGCGTTTTTTGGTATTCAGCGACTTTTGCATCTGCAAGGGTCTTTGAACTTGTTGGTGCTCCGTTTTTAAAATCAGTGTAAATTAAGTAAAGGAAAGCGCGTTTGGATATGTTGAGATAGTCCGCATATTGCATACCGTTGCGTATTTCCACTTCAACATTGTGGGGTAAGCTGCTTTGATGGTAATTGCCACGGATTATGCCTTTGAAAGGTTTTAGCTTCCACGGGTTTGTTTTAGGGTCGGCTGGCGTTGGCTTGTCTTTTTTCAAGCGACTAAAAAGACGGCGTATGTCCTCATCGGTTGTTATTTCGCCGCGTCTCTGTTTGGGTGAAGCTAATGTGCGGTTACTCATGGCTTCTTTCAACTCGGTTTAGGTGCGTTTTTGTTTCCTTCAAACGCCTATTTTGCTGCAAGGTTGGTGTCTCTTTTTGCTCATCAAGCTGGCTGTGTGTGCTGTTGGCTGCTCATCAAAAAGCATGCTGCGATTAAGGCTAAAATCACTGTTGTAACAATGATTATTGCTGTACTGTGGGTTTTGGCGTATGCCTCAATTTTTTCAATCATTTGCTTTGGAACATTCGGAATAAGCGACCACTCCATGAGAATCACCGTTTATTCGGCTGCGTTTTCGTCTTGGGAAAAGAGGTCAACGGCTTCTGGCTCAGACAGGGGTTGAAAGGCGAGTCTTTTGGCGAGGTCTGTTTTGCCTGCTCTCACTGCGTCATGAATCTGTTTTTTCAGCGAGTTTGGCAACGCTTTCCATGCAGCTTTACTAAGCGCCGAAACCGCTAACACAGTGGGTAAGGCAGGATTCAGATTCTCTTCATCGAAAAAGGTTTCTTCATCGTCACCTGTGAAGGCATTAATCTCAGGGAAAAGGTCAGGTCGGCGCTTTTTGAGTTTGGCAAAAGCATCATTTCCGATTTTCATATTCAAGTATTCTGCTTGAAGCGTGGTTGGTTTTGCTCTCAGGTCGTTTGCAATGATGTGTAAATTATAGCCTTTCAGGTCGTTGTCTTTGAAAATGGATGCTTTCTGAAGGTTAACATTGATGGCGTTTATTTCTTTGAGTTCTTCACCGAGACCAAGTTCTTCAAAAACCCTCTCTCTGTCCGCGCCGTCTTTCAGGTGGCAATATAAGTAAGCTTTTTGATACGGAACAAGCTTTTCTACTTTTTTGGTGGGCATCATTTGCTTTACAGTGAAAAGGCTTCTTTCAAACCAAAAACCATTTGTCTCTTTAAGCATTTGGTCTATCTCGGTCGTGTTGTTCGTTTTGGCTATGTAATCTGCGTAAGCCTCATCCGTTATTGCTGTTAGCGTTAGCTTTCTACTTACAACGATTTTTGCCAACTCGTCAAGTTGGGTTTCTTGTATGTTATAACTTGTTTTTTTTCTCCTGTTTTCGGTCGGAGCAACCGTTTCCACTTCTTTCGTTTTTTCCATTATAGGTACTCCTTACGCTCTCACTGTATCTTGGGTAAGTATAAATAGGTAAAGTCATTTTTACTTAGTAAAATAAGGATAGTGGGCAAAAATGCTGACTAAAGAGAAAGCTCCCCTGTTGCTCGTGAGGATTTTGGGGCTTCTAAAAAACAACTCTGACGGAATGCGAAAGGGCGATATATACTCAGCATTCAAAGCACGTAAACCAATTGATGTGGTAGACGCTTTGAGCAGTAAACACTATGTGAACATAAAGATTGAAGAAAAGCCTCGGTATAGCTATGAAACAGCCACAAGACCAACGATA
>CALMWK010000070.1 GCA_937873375.1 Candidatus Bathyarchaeota archaeon | reverse complement strand
AACGTTGACTTCGAGTTTTTGCCCACTGGCATGTCCTGCTCTAATGCAACCACTTCTACATGTTCTACCTCAAGGACTTGCTGGGCGCACTTTGCAATGGCTTTCTCGTCAAATTTACTCGTAACAGTTAGTTTGAGACCCTGTGAAAGTTTTTTCTCATCAAGCGCCATCTTATCAGGTAGCGACTTAACTACTTCTGCAATCTCCCCGATTTTGCTCAATAGCATATTTGCCCTTATGCTCTTGAATGCGCAGTCATCGCTGAATTTTAAATCTACACAGTAACACCTTTCGCCATTGTTCTTTGTTTTCTTCAAGGCTTCTTTTTCGTGTTCATCAAACCCAACTTTGGTTTTTTCTGGACTACCTATAGGTTGAATATTCTCCTCTTTAGGCGCCTCTATAAAAGAGGTTTCAGTTACGCCGTGAAGTCGGTTTTTGAAAGCTTCAACCGTGATTTCTCCTTCAACTCCATTCTGGATTCCTTCTAACCTTGCCGATAAAGCATCAACACATTCAAGAAGGACACTAATTAAATCACTTGACGGTGCTTTGCCCTTCCGCATGCCATCAAAAACGTCCTCCATTTTATGAGTAAGTTCTTGGAAGTCTTTGAAGCCCATCATGCCTGATGCGCCTTTTAGCGTGTGAGCTGACCTGAAAAGCATGTTTATAACATCATTGTTTTGAGGCTCCTTCTCAAGACTGAGCATACACTTAGTCAAGTTTTCAATGTGTTCTTTTGCCTCTTCGATGAATAAATCAATGTACTGATCATTATCTAGCGACAACTGTAATAGTCACCTTCTATAGACCTGAGCTGTTGTGTTCATCTTCATCTTTCATCCATTGGAGCTATTTTACGTAAGTGTGTCTCTCACAGCTACACGCAAAAAGAGCATAACCTTGCGCTCAGGCTCTTTTGAAAGCCAACTGTGACTGAACCGTCGGTTGAATAATCCCCACTTGAACAGCAGCGTTAGCCTGTTTGGTTTTTTGGTAAACCCGGTTTCTTATGTCGATGGACACAAATTTCCTGCTTGGTTCGCCACTCAACATTTCCGCTTTTCCGGTGATGAAGTATCCGTCTTCCCGTAGTGCATTGTAGAAGTTCATATGAATAAGCTGTTGGCTTTCTTTGGCGAAGTATATCATGACGTTTCGGCAGAGGATAAGGTCAAGGCTCTTGCGCAAAGGTTCTTTCATCAAGTCATGCTGATCAAAACGAATAATGCTCCGAACAAAATCCCTCACACGATACTTTTCGCCTTCTTTTGTGAAGTACTTGTCAATCATCATGTCTGAGAGTCCGCTTAACTGCTTCTTCTGGTATTCACCTTTCGCCGCTTTTGCTAAAGCGTCCTTGTCGATGTCTGTAGCAAAAATTGAAACCTGATGATTCACGGCAGTATCCCCCAGGATTTTGTGAACCAGAATAGCCAGCGAGTAGGGCTCTTCGCCAGTAGCGCAACCTGCACTCCAGATTCTGACAGGGTTAGACGCAAAAAGTTTCGGCAAAAGCTTCTTTTCTAGGTAGAGGTATACTTCCATGTCCCTCATGAACATGGTGTAGTTGATGGTTAAATCATTGAGGAACAACTGGTACTCAGCAGGGTTTTTCTTAAGGTACATCGCGTATCTTCCGTATGTTTGGGAGCCTGTAGCTTTTAACCTGACATCAAAGCGCCTCTTAAGATACTCATCACGGTACCCGTCACAGTTTAGCCCTACATTTTCAAACAGCATTTTCTTCAGTTTCTGGAAAGCTACCCTTTCCAAGAAATCGTTGAGTGGTTCTGTTGTTTTCGACTTTTCCATATGTTCTACGCCTCGATGAACGAAATCTGAAATCTAAGTCGTTGCTACTCTTCAAATATTCGGCGGCATTTTTTCATTGATTATAAAACTATGCTTAGTTTTG
>CALMWK010000069.1 GCA_937873375.1 Candidatus Bathyarchaeota archaeon | reverse complement strand
AAGCTCCCGAAGCTTACGCCTCAAAGAACGAATCTTAAGCATCCAAGCATCTTTCTTCGAAATAACCGCACGCGGAGAGCCACTTTTACTGCCTGGACCCTTACGGCGACCTTTACGCTTCTGAGACTGAATAGCTTTAGCGCGTCCACGGCTTACACCCTGAATGGGCAAAGTAGCAATTACTTTCTCGTGAACCAGCTTGCGAATTTCCTCACGCGTAATAGCCGACTCAACATCCGAAATCCGGGTAGGGTCAATCCAAACGCGGTTATGCCCAACTTTCATTACTTGAGCAGCTAAACGCCTTTGATTAGTAAGATTGGTCATTGTTTCTTAGCTCCCTCTTTAGCTTTCTTCTTTGGCTTCTCCTCTTTCTTCTTCTCAGCTTTCCCTGCTTTCTTATCTGCCTTAGCTACCTTAGCGTCCTTAACTTCTGCCTCAGCCTCTTCAACTTTAACAGGCTCTTTGACTTCCTTTGCATTCAACACTTTAACGCTAAGCTTCCTAGCCTCAGCGATAATCAACACACGCTTCCTCTTGCCAACAGTGTGCGCAATACGGGCAGCTTGAGTTCCAGGAATAACCGTGCTCACTTCAGCAACGTTATGCACCATAACTTCCTCGTAACCAGACGGATGCAAACCACGCGCAACCTTAGGACCACAATACCCCGTACTGGGACCAGGTGGCCAACCCTTAATTTTGCGGCGGATTTTGTTGTCTAAACCGCGAGGACGACGCCAACTTAGGCTAAACCTGTCAAACCGCCAACTTTCTGGTCGGACAAACGCAGGCTTCTTATGTTTAGCACGTGCCCTAGTTCGCAACGCATTCTGCACGGTAGGCTGTTTCTTTTCAGTCATCTTAATCCATTCCTTCGTTCCGTTCATACACGTAGATGCCGTCCAAGAAAACACGAGGATCCTTATTCGTTACTCTCGTGACGGTCTCAATATTCGCCGCTGTCTGACTCACATCTTCCAGCGACGCACCTTGAACAATGATGTCGTCATTGTCAAGCTTCACTTTAACATCGCCAAGAATCTTTGCGCTCCGCGCTCGCCTCTCGCCAGTAAAGTTTTCCACCAAAACCGCTCGGCCCTGGATTTTTACCGTGATTGGAAAGTGCGAAAACACAATCTTCAGCTTATATGTGTACCCTTGGGTAACACCCATAATCATGTTCTGGATGTGTGAGTTAATTGTACCCACAAGAGAGGCTTCCTTCTTGCGAGGCCACTTCGCTCCGACGCTAACAGTTTTTCCATCGGTCTCAATTGAGATGTTTGCATGAGAGAAATCACGGGTGAGAGTTGCTTTGCCACCTTTAACCGTGACTTTCCGATCTACAACAGTTATCACTACGCCAGCGGGAATCGAAATGCTTCGGGAAATTTCTGGTAATCGCATAACATTTTCACCATTCTAGTAAACGAAGGCTAGCAGTCTGCCTCCAACGTTCTTTTCTTGAGCTTCCCTGTGCGCAACAACGCCTTTCGACGTAGAAACCACCATTATACCAACGTTTCGAGACGGCAAGAATTTCTTCTCCCAATCCTCAAAGTTGCCCACTTGAACGGGGAAACGGGGTTTTACAGCGCCACATTTGTTTATTCTGCCCATAAGTTGAACCTTAAACTTTCCAGAGCGACCATCATCGATGAATTCAAATTCACCTATGTAACCGTTCAACTGCATAATACGCAGCACACGACCTAAAAGTTTAGAGGCAGGACTAATGATGCATTCGCGCTTGTTGCGCATCTCATTGTTTATGATTGTTGTCAAGCCATTTGTCAAAGTGTCCATATTGCTCTACCTCATTACTCATACTTCTTGAAGCCAAGTTTTGGCGCGGCCTCTCTAAAACAGTGCCTACAGAGATATAAATTGTAACGTCGAATAACTGGACCGAAAGCACCGCATCGTTGACAGGGGTGTGCACCTTTACCGTATTTTCTTTCTTTCTTCAATTGTTGCTTACCCATATTCATCCCTCTAGTTAGACAACTTCCACTCCTAAGGTCTGCTTAGTGAACAAAATTGCCTCGTCAAGCGTCAAAACATGCTTGTGACCGATTTTAGCTTTCTGCTTCCGGCGGTCGCTCACACGATCTCCTGGGCGATTCAGAGTAACACATATGTCCATACCAAAGATGCCTATGTCAGGGTCATATTTTACGCCTGGAATTTCAATGTGCTCAGTTAACCCGAAAGCAAAGTTACCGCGGTCATCAAATGACTTGCGGGCTATCTTGTTGTCGATGACAGGCAGAACCTTCTTGAGGAAGTCAATAGCGTTCTGTCGCCTCAACGTAACTACGCAAGCGATAGGTTCACCTTGGCGTATGCCAAAGTCGCGTATGCTTTTCTTGGCATTTTTCTTTACTGGATTTTGGCCAGTAATTTCTTTGAGGACTTTGAAGGCTTTTTCTAATGGTTCGCCTGATTTGCCCACGCTCAGGTTGACAACTACTTTTTCAATTCGGGGCATAAGCATTGGCTGCTCTTCCCACTTCTTAATTATGGCTTCTTCAGACAACTGCTGTAGCCTCCGAGGATGATGTTACGAGTGATTGAGCGGCTCCGATTGAGAATACGAAGTCAAGTATGGTTTGGAAACGGGCACCTTTCTCATCTTCAACAATAACTAGGGCGCTTCGGCGCTTCTTTCCTTCAGCCTTTTCAATTTCAACTATTTTACCTTGCACGCCAATGTTTTTTCCGCCAGTTATGATTGCTAAGTTTCCTTCTTTAAACGGCACACGTTCAGCTACTTGGTTACCTGGAAAAGACAACTTCAGAACGTCAAAGGTTTCGTAGATGTCTTCTTGAGGGTTCTTCAGGTCTGCAACTTTCACGAAAAGGTTTGACCCATCATGTAAATTGAGTTGCACGCCTCCGGTAACTGTAATTTTGCCATCTATTCTAGAGAGCTTAAAGCTTGCCTCGTCTTTGGTGATTGGTTTGAGGGATAAGCCCTTGTGGTTTGGCGTCATGCGGTAGTATTTGTCTGCCTCAGGAATTGAAATGATATCCATTAAGCCTACTGGAAAATCATCTTTCTGCGCAATTTTTCCGTTGACTATTATCTTGCCTTGGTGAATTATGGTCTGCGCTTCTTTCCTTGTTTCTGCAAAGCCGAGAATATCTCGGAGAACAAGAGTGAGGGGCAGACAGTGCTCTAGGCTGTGAGGACCAGCGGATGGTTTCAATACCCACGGATCTTCTTTCCTGTGAATTGGCCAGAACCTTGGCGCTGGTTTACGTTTTAATCTTGCTGTTTTTCCTTTTCTACCCAATTTATGTTCCTCCTTCAGCTTGTGAAGTCTTGCTTTTCGCTGCTGGTTTCTTTTCGGCTATTGGCTCCTCTACTTTTGCTGCTTTCTCTGAAACGGTTGTGGTCTCTGGTTCAGCGGCGGGTTTTGCCTCTTTAACTTTCTTTGGAGCAGCGGTCTTCTTTGCGTCTTTCGCAGCTTTCTTAATTATTGGCTTCTTTCGCTCTAGGACAGCTTTTCGCAGCTTGTCGTCAAGATTCAGGTTTCTAATCATGACTTTTGAGGGGTGCAACGCGACGAAAACGGTTGAGCCGTCAACTTTCTCGCGGGTTAATCCTTCAATGTAAAGTCGGTACCTTTTCAGGTCTATACGGGAGATTTTTCCTTCGAATCCTTTGTGGTCGCCACGTGTCACGCGGACGCTGTCTCCCTTGTGTACTGGCAGTGCTTTAACGCCTTTTTGAGCAAGAAGCTCAGGTGATAATGGAGCTGCCATTAGTTTGTGGCGTTTGTGCGCAGGCGCGTTGAAAAGCATCTTGCGCTGTTTCTTTGGGTTCTTTACAGACTTTGATGTTCGCATCTGCTGTCACCTATACTATTGTGCTGGAGGCACTTGCGATTCTTGGCCATCTTTCAGCTGCTTCTCTTGCTACTGGTCCGCGGATTTCGGAGCCTTTCATTTCGCCTTCAGGAGTAATTATGACTGCTGCGTTCTCTTCAAATTGTACCCAAACACCGTCGATTCTTCGGAAGGGTTTGCGCTGTCTCACGATGACTGCTTGGAAAATCTTTTTCTTCATGTCGGGTGCGCCTTGTCGAACGGAGACAGTTATCTTGTCGCCTACTGTGGCGGATGGGTAACGTCGAAGTCGGCCTTTGTAACCGTTAACTTGGACTAACCTGAGTTTTTTTGCGCCTGTGTTATCTGTACATCGCAGGATTGTGCCAGCTAAGAGACCCCGGGAAAGTTTCTGTCCGTGAGCGAGCATTCCTTTTGCAATTAGGCCTCTTCCTTTCGCTTTCGCCGCCATTTTACTTCTCCTCCAATTTTTCTACTACTACGAATGATACTGTTTTGCTGATTGGGCGGCACTCTGCAATCCTCACGCGGTCGCCTTCTTTGACGTCTAGGCATGGTGGGTTGTGTGATGGGATGTGACCACGCCTTCGTTCGTACCGTACATATTTTGTTGAGAACTGCATGTACTCTCGTTCAACTATCACAGTTTTGTCCATTTTTGCGGTGGCAACTATACCGTCCAGTACACGTCCTCTCACTGGGAGGGCTCCGTGGAACGGACAGTTTTTGTCGTCGCAGGATTTTTTAGGTTTCTTGAAAGTTAAAGACATTACCATAACCTCTTTACTGTTTTTTTGAGGCGGTCCTCAGGTTTTCCTACGAGAAGTTTGCCGCTTATTTCAACAACGGCCCCATCGGAAAATGTGAAGTGAAAAACTGCTGCGTCTTTCACTATACGTTTCATCTCGCCTTCATGCTGAATCATAAAGGTGTTCTTTGTTTCGTCTACTATCTTGCCAGAGATTCCCAAGTAGCCTGCGTGTGTACTTTGGGCAATTTTGCCTTCGGTGCCTATGAATTCGTGGCAGATTATGTCGGGTGTAATTTTCATTCTGGTTTAGTCTCCTTTGGCTTCTTTGGTTGGGCTGCTTTTGCCTTCTTTGGTTCGGCTTTTGTGGCTTCTTTGCCTTCAACTTTTCGGATGCCCTTGGCGTATTCGTTCTCTATAGTGAGTACTCGGGCGATGGTTTTGCGGATTTCCCCCACTCGGGTGGGGTTCTCTACGGCGCCGCCTGCACTAATCATAGTTCTAAGGCGGGAAAGTTCCGTTCGAAGTTCGATGAGTTTTTTGGCGCGTTCTTCAGAAGACATGCTGTTAATTTCTTTGAGTCGCAGTATCGGCATTACTGGGGCGCCTCCTCAGTTTTGGTTTCGGCTGGTTCTGCTGGTTTCTCTGCTTGGGCAGGTTTTTCAGCAGGGGTAGTTTCAACTGGAGCTTTGGTGGGAGTCTCAGCTGGAACTTCAGCAGGTGCTTCAGTTTTTGTTTCAGCGGGCACTTCAGTGGGTGCTTCAACTGGTGCTTCAGCGGCTACTTCGGGTGTGGCTTCTTCTTTTTCAGCTACAACTATGATTTTTTCCTCAGCTACTGGTTGCTCTTTGTGCAACTTTTCTTCTATTTTGGTCTCAATAACGGGGGTAGGTGGAAGTTCGCTTGGAAGCTTAATTTTGACTTTATCTGGAAACACTGCGTCTGGAGGCATGATTTTTACTCGTACACCGAACATGCCTGCTTTAAGTTGAACGTGAGCTTCAGTTTTGCGCGTGTACCGTAAGGCTGGTTCGCCGCATCTTGGGAAGTAACCTGCGCGGAACTTTTCGAATCTTGCGCGTTCAGTGCGGAGTTTGCCGCTGATGACGATTTCACAGCCCAGTGCGCCTGCTTCCATAACTTGGTTCATTGCCCAGAAGCCTGCGCGTCTGAAGTGGATGCCTCTTTGAAGGGCTGAGGTTACGCGTGATGCAACGACGTACGCGTTAAATTCTGGAACTTCAATTTCGGAAACGGAAATTTGTGGGTTTGTTACTTTGAATTTTTGTTCTAAAATGGCTGCGAGTTCTCGGATGGTTTCTCCGCCGCGTCCGATGACTATGCCTGGGCGCATGGCGTAGATGACTACGTGGGTTCCCAGAGGTGTTTTTGAGAGGTTTACTCCGCCGTATCCTGCGCGGTCGAGTCTTTTTAGCAGAAACTCGTCGATTTCTGTGTTTTTGATGGCTTCTGATATAAACCGTTTAACTATAGACATTCTGTTTATTCTCCTTGCCCAACGTGTTCGCCTAAAACAATTTCGACGTGTGTCATTGTTTCGTATTTTGGTGATGCTCTGCCGTGGGCTCTGGGTGTGAAGCGTTTAATTTTCATGCCTGGGTAAGCTGCCGCGTGGATTATGCGGAGCTTGTCCACATCTAAGCCTTTGTTTTCTGCGTTTGCCTCGGCGCTTTGGAGTACTTTCAGGACGCGTTCGGATGCCTTGATCGGGTATCTGCCGGCGAAGGCTTTTTCGAGTCCGCCTCGGTGGCCAGCTTTTTTCTGGTATCGTTTGAAGGGGACTGCTTTCTTTTTCTCCATGACGTCTAGAAGGTATTCTTTGGCTTTGGTTAGCATCATACCTTTGATTGTTTTGCACACTTCGCGTGCGTGTTTATGGGATACCCTAATTTCTCGACCGCTTGCTTTAACGGTCTTTTCAGGGTCCAGTTCTTCGGATATTATGGAGTATCCCCATTTTGGCATTGTATATCTTCTCCAACTGCGCAACACAAAAGCGTAAAAGCGATTTATATGGCTTTCCGTATCAGGACTATTTTTTCGACTAAATGAAGGGGGCTAGTTCCTGTTCCGGAACGAATTCGCGCGTGTGAGGTGTAGTATTTGAGGAGGGCGATTGTGCTTTTATAGTTTTTCCAAGTTCGGGGTTTGGTTGTTTGTTTTTTGTTTTGTGTGGTTGTGGTGGTTTGCTGTGGCACTACTTTTTGGGTTGTGTTTTGGGTTGCAATTTGGGTTTTGGTTGTTTTTGGTTTGCTGTTTGGTTGTGATTTGTTGGGTTGTTTTTCACAGGCAACATTGAGGGTATGTTTGAGGGGCTGCTTGTGGTTGTGAGTGTATGTTGACTGTTTGCACTGTTTTCACGTTGTTTGCTCTCAGCAGACTATACCCCCTCCTTTTGGAAAAGCCCAATTTGAGCCCTGTTTTTAATTCGGGGTTTGGGTTGGGTTTAGTTCGCGTCTGAAAAAGGCGCAGAAAGGCTAGAAAAGGCAGGATTCGGCGTGCACTCAAATGTTGAAGTGCCCAAAACCGTCTTCGGCAAACGGCTAAAACTTCCTATGCAACTGGGCTATAGCCGAATCAGCCCAAAACGAAATCATGCAAACTCTGAAAACATCACCCCAGCCTTGCCTTCTAAACCAAAAAACGGCAGCCCCACCTAAAGAACCCTCACGAAATCTAGCAATTCACAAATTCACCAATTTACCAACAAATTTGCAACTTTTACACTCAAACAAATTCATGCTGCGTTCACTATACCCCCTATAGGATAACTGCATAGATTAACTATCCAACCACTGACCTCCGCGTTGCAAACGATAGTATAATCCAAATTTGAGCCTTGCAGTCGCCTTATTGCTTCTTTTAAGGCGTTTTCGCACGTCTTTGAAACATTCAAACCCATTTCATAGGCTAAGTTAACCAATTCAGGGTCCAATTCTATTACGCTTGTTGGTGTAATCACTTTACAAACCCCAAAATGTAATTACATGGAACAAACATTTAGGTCGGTCTGTAAGTTCCAGAGAAAGAAGTTATCAATGAGAACCTCAAAAAGTGGTTTTCATTTAACCAATGAGGCTGGAATAGTCTATTTGAGCGGTTCAGGGGTTTCTATATTCAAGATTGCTTCAATATTTTTTTCAATTTCCTTTAAATTCTCGGTATGTTTTAGAAAATTTGCTCTTATTGTTTTGCACATAGTATCGTCAAGCTTGACTATTTTTCCCTTACATATAAGACCAATATTATCTTCAGTTGGCTTTGAATGAGCTAAATAATTACGTTGAACTATGACTTCTTTCTCCATATCTGCCAATGTTGTCACTAATGGGTCTAACATTTCCTTTAGCCTATTGGCTTTTTCCTTATCTTCTTTTTTGTATCCTCCATTAGCTACCTCATTTAATATTTTTTGCTTTTGTTTCAAGATTGTCTGTATGAAAGAATACTTTGCGTAATCATTGAAAAACTCTGCATGCATAATATTGTACCTAAAAAGGTCTATCCGCGCTGGAGTTCTAAGATTTAGGATTTTTACTATTATCTCTTCCATTTGGGTTGCAATATCAATCGCTTCAGCAATAAAAAGTCCACGAAGGTTACTAATTTCTTGTTGTTTCTTTATAGTTAAATTAATTATCTTTATTGCCTTCTCGGGCAATTCTACATCATTGGCAAAATATACACCCTCAAACTTTTCATTAGTAATATTTGCTGGAAAAAGCGGGTCTCTAGAGTATAATATGGTTTCCACAAGTAAATTGCACTCTCTAATTCTTTTAACAACATTATCACCCATAAGGGCGGGGTCATCAGTATCATCATCTGAAGTGGACAAGTGATAGTCGATTAGAATTAGGTCAGCTTGACTTGTTCTCAAAACTTCTTCAAGATTCCCATCATCAATCTTAGGAGTAACTAGAAGTTCAAAACCTAATCCCTTGAGATAGTCCCTTAATGTTTCTTCATGTGTTTCGATGTAATCTTCTTCGTCTTCAAACCATAAAATGCTATATTTCAAGGTGACCGCCTAACCGTTATAATAAATTCAACTCCTTTCTTGAGGGAGTTATTAACAGTAATTTCTCCGTATTTTCCAACAATCTTCTTTATTTGATATAGACCTATCCCTGTTCCTCCGTCAGTTGTTGAAAATCCAAAACTAAAGAGCTTATCCATATTTTTTGGAGGGACACCTGCACCATTATCTCTTACTCGAATCATTAACTCATTATCACTTTTCTTTTCTAAGTAAACATCAATAATGTGTGCTCTTGCTTTTCTAGAATTACTTATCAAATTGTCAATAATCATGATAAAATCCAGAGGGTTGAATTTTAAAACAAACTCTGCCCATTGTTCAGTATGAACATTTATTGTTATTCCTTCATAATCTAATCTTTTTTTGTTAAAAATAACATAAGCATTTTCAATATATTGTTTGATGAATGAAATCAAATCTTGTTTTGCTCTAGCAGCGACAACGTTGAAATTTGCCTGTGTTACAAACAAAGCAACTGATGAAATTGTTAATGTCTGCATGCTAATTTTCTGGATAGTGCTGATAATGAAGTCACTTGGAACAACTTTTTCACTTTCAGCCTGCTCTCTCATACGTTTCAAATGAGTGTTAATTATGTTAGTAGCATTGTTAATGTGGTGTTGTAAACCAATAATCTCTTTTGTGTCTTCATCTGTAACTCGCTGAAGAAACAAAACCTGTTTTTCGCGTTGTTTTAATTCCTCTTTTAGTTCCTGATTCTGAATCTGGAAGTTTCTGAATAACCCACTTACGACCTTGATTTTCTGGTCAAATAAGTCTCTATCTTCATCAGTTTTAGCAAATCGTTTGAGAGATTCAATACTCTTGATGAGTTCTGGTGCCTTCTCAATTTGTTTTTCAGCATATATTTTTAGTAAATCTTTGTTGAATTCTAATTCTTTATTCTCATCTTTAACTTGACCAACTATTTGGTCAATAATCATCAAACTGTCGCTCTTTATTGCGTCTGGGTCCTTCGGACCTTTTATAGCGCTCGGATTATCCCAGGCGAGACCTTCTACAACGTATCTTTCCAAACGCCTCAATACTTTTTCCATAAAGAAATTCTTCGTTAACTCGTCAAATTGAGGATTCTTAACTACTCCGCCATCTCTGCTGGATACTTCAACAAAATTCGGTTGATAACCGTTGAGTTCTATTCTTCCAACAAGTTCTCTAGTAGCAAGATACCTACGCGTACCTTGTCCCTTTCTTTTCTCTAACCTTAGCCAATCATCCCCCTCATTACCATAAGGGCTTATCCTAAATACATTTTTATAAAGAAATATTGAACCATAACGAACAGGGCGGATTCCCATTATTCTGGTGAACGTTTGTTTTGCTGGTTTATTTAAATAAAATAGTTTTACATTTAAGTTCTTCAATTGGATATATTCGTTTTTTTCTTTTAATCTAAAAATAAATTTGTCCTTATCAAAAAGCTCGGTTACTATTGTTTCGCCGTTTTCATCAATACTAGAACTAATCCATGTTGTCTTAATTCCTAATTTTTCAAAAACAAAATTCTTTACAGGTCCATTAACAGGTTCAAGGTCTGGATTTTTTTTAATTTTTTTCTCGTCTTCCTTTAAAAATTCCTGTGCTTCAATATAGATAGTAAAATCTTGGTTAACGCCCATTTGTGATGGGTTAATCAAACGTTGTAAATGTTGTTGTAACCCTACAAGTTTCTTGTAATCCCAGCTACTGTTTACACCAGAAATTTCAAGAATCGTACCCTTTTTCAATCCTTTAGGTGCTATTGCTTTGTCAATATTTTTTTGTGTGGAATGAATAACCTCTATGTTCTGGAACTCAGCAGTTGAATCCTGCTCAAACTTAGTCCAATCGATTTCTAAGACATTAATCGTCTGGTTGTCATCTTTTTTAGTGAATAACCTAAGCTTCTTGCCTAATCGGTCACATGAAAAGCGGCCTATGCCTTTAGCCCCGGCAAAAATTCTTTTTTCACCTAATTTTTGCCGATAATCTTTTTCCTTTAATAATTGTTCAATTTTCTTTTTCTCTGAGAATCCTACAAGTAACCATTTGTTTTCAAGGTCATTTAGGGACATGCCGTCTCCAGTGTCTCTTATCAGAATTCGGGCATTACTATTCTTTTGCTCACCCTTAATACCCTTAAAAACGATTTCCACTTTCTTAGAATTAGCATCGTAGGCATTTTTAACTAATTCAAAAATTGCAATATAGTCATCAGTGATTAATTCTTTCCCAATTATGTTTTTAAGTGCAGAACTAACTCTGAATTTAAGTTGTTTTTCCATCACATAATCGCCTTGAATACTTCTCCTGACAATTCAGCGAACAGAGGTGGAACCGCATTGCCAACCTGAGTATATCTAGGAACCTCTAACTTCCTTAATTTTCCGCCAGTTGTATACTTATCTTTAAATTCATACCAGTCTGGAAAAGATTGGATTCTGGCGTACTCTCTGACTGTCAGGATTCTTGGCTCGGAATAGTGAATATAATCATCAGGTAGTGTTGTTAGGGTGGGGCAACTTGATTTGCAGTCAAGTGGTGTGATGCTTTTCTTTTTTAAACCAAACTTGTATTTCCACTCGTTAGAGAGCAGAACATCTTTGGGGCAATTTGCAAGGACATCTATCCACCTTTCAACTGTTTTCTTGTTGTGCCTTGCAAATCTGTGGCTGTCAGGGAATTTTCCAATTGTTTCGCGGCGCATCCATTTTTGGTAGTCGCTTTCTGCCTCGCCATAATTGCCTTCCTTGAATCGAGGGCTTTCTGAGGATTGCCTTTCTCCATGTTTCTGCTCCAAATCTGAAAGGGCTTCATAGAGCGAAACCGTTTCAGGCAGTTTTTTGCCTTCAAGAAAAGCTTTTTTGATTTCCACTATTTTCTTGAAATATTGCTCAGGGTCTCCGTCGCGCATTCCCACGAGAATGAACCGTTTTCTCCTCTGCGGTATCCCAAATTCTGAAAAATCTACAATATCGCTTTTAACGTTGTAGCCCAGTTTTCTTAGTTCTTTTTCTATGTACTCGGAATACGCCTTGCCCCTTTTTGATTGCCTTTTAAACCCGATTGTAAAGCCTCTAACATTCTCAAAAAACACCATTCTAGGCTTCACCAGTTTGACAAACGTAACATAAGACTTGGCTAACGTGTTCCTTTCGTCATTCTCGTTCCTTCTACCTGCCAAAGAAAAACCTTGACAAGGTGGACCGCCTACAACAAGGTCAACTTTGCCTTGTAACTTCTTAAGCTCCTTTTCAAAGGTCTCTAAAACGTCGGTAATATCATGTTCACTGACGGAAAGCCATGAGGGCCAGTCAAAATGATTTTTCTTTTCGATCAAATTGTGTTTCAGGGTGCTAAAAGCCATAGGGCTCTTTTCAATAGCGAACAATCCCTTCCAACCAGCATTATACAAACCTAGGGAAATTCCTCCGCAACCAGCAAAGAGGTCTATGTAAACGGGCGGTTGGCTGGAGGCGTGCATGCCTTTATAAAAGGTTTGTCCCACTAATTATAATTTGCTAATTTGGTTAAACTATAGATTTAATTAATGTAACTAACGAAACAACTAATACGCCTGATCTGCAATTAATTATCTGGGAAATTGTGTGGACAACATCACAAAGGAAAAACGTTCCAAAATAATGTCTGCAATACACTCAAAGAACACAGTTCCAGAACTCACCCTAAGGAAAGCATTGTGGGCTAGAGGCTTCAGGTTCAGGGTGCAATACAGCAAAGAAAAAATCGACGTAGCGTTTCCAGCAAAGAAAGTCGCCGTGTTTGTCGACGGGTGCTTCTGGCATGGCTGCCCCCTCCACTCCCACAAGATAACAACAAATGAATCTTACTGGCAACCCAAACTAGAAAGAAATAAAGAAAGGGACAAACAGAAAACAGAAAAACTCAGGAACCAAGGTTGGGTAGTTATGCGATTTTGGGAGCATGAACTAACCGATGTGGGGGCAGTTGTAAGCGAGATCGCGCAAAAGCTAAAGGAAAAGAAGCGCAAAACCGCCTAATTTTGTGAATGGGTTTTATGGGGAATTCTTTGCTGCTTCTGCGATGTATTTATTTTCCACACAGGGGTAGTTATCCCAGTTAAAAATCGTGGAGCTATCCAGTTTGACCACTAAAGATACTCACATCACCATGTTGCACGGGGCTGGCGGCACCGTCATGCATGACCTCGTCAAAAACTACATTGTAAAATACTTCGCGGGTGCAGCCCCAAACATCGCCGAAGTTCCCCTAGAAGCCATGGACGACGCCGCGGTTGTAAACGATATAGTTTTTAAAAGTGACAGCCACGCGGTTAAGCCGATTTTCTTTCCAGGCGGCGACATCGGACGCATAGCCATCTCAGGCACCGTCAACGACATCGCCGTTTTAGGAGCGGAACCAATCGCGTTGGCATGCGGCTTTGTTCTAGAAGAGGGCTTGTTGTTTTCTGAGTTTGAGCGGATACTTACCAGTATGAGGCAGGCTTGCACTGAAGCAGGCGTCAACATAGTTACAGGCGACACCAAAGTCGTCGAAAAAGGCGCGTTGGGCGGATGCGTCATGAACGTTTCAGGCATGGGCAAACGAAACCCCGCTTTAGAACACAACATCGCAGTGATAAAACAGTACCGAAAAGACTTTGCTGGGCGGTGGATGCTTGACTCCAACCTCAAAGCAGGCGACAAAATCTTAGTCTCAGGAACCCTTGGCGACCACGGCATAGCAGTCCTCTCAGCCCAAGAAGGACTCAAATTCGGCAGCGACATAAAATCCGACGTCAAACCCCTCAACCACATGATACAAAACCTAATCGGCACCGTCGGCGGAGCAGTTGCCATGAAAGACGCCACCCGAGGCGGATTGGCAGATGCGCTGCATGAGTTCTGCGAAAAATCAAAGCTGGGCATACTTATCCACGAAGACAAAATTCCCATACGCGAAGACGTCCGCACCGCCTGCGAAATGCTCGGCTTGGACCCGCTGGAAATCGGCAACGAAGGCAAAATCATCATCGGCGCAGTCCCAGAGAAAGCAGAAGAAATCCTAAGTTTCCTCAAAAACACACCTGAAGGCAAAGACGCCCAAATCATCGGCGAAGTCACAGCGGAGTTTGGCGGCGTAGCCATGCAGACGGCGGTGGGCGGCAAACGCATCATAGCCCGACCCATAGGCGACCCCGTGCCCAGAATCTGCTAAACATCCCCGCTTTTGGAGGGTTAAATAAATATTAAAGGGACGCAACTATCTTGTCTGAACCACGTGCGTGCAGGGGTCTCCAAGCCAGGTCAACGGAGTAGGGCTTAGGACCCTATCGCGTAGGCGTTCGTGGGTTCGAATCCCACCCCCTGCACCAATATAAACAAAACAGCGAAATCCGAGCCGTTATTTGCCCTAAAACTCAAACCCGCATGGAAAAAACCTTCTCTCAGGCTGCTATCCCTATATACTCCACATTGCTGTAGTATAGACTTGTCGGGATTTTTCAAGAAGAAAGCAATTCTGTTCCATGCTAACTTTGCTTTTTCAAGACATTCTGGCAAAAGAATGTGGAAGAGAAAACTTTGAACAACAAAGAACCAAAAATAATCGAGCATCTCGCTTTTCTTTCGGTGAAGTATAGTGTGTACCTTTCGGAACTCTACGGAGCTTTAGTTTCGGCAAGAGGAAATGGAAAATCCATCTGTGGTGACCTAATGGTCGAGTACCGCGGCATCATAAATGACCAAGCTGTCTTTCTAATCACAAAAAACAACGCCGTAATAGTGCAGTTCCGAGTTGCCGAAGAGTTTCTCTTCAGAAAGAACATAAGTTTTGAGAACTGGTTAGATACTGACAAAATACACAAACAAGTAGCTAAACAAAACGGCGCACACGATTTAACGTTAATCCAAAACTTGCGACACGGCATGAAAAAGGTTAACCTACAGGCGGAAGTTTTAGAGACACAAAAACCCCAACTAATACACACTCAGTATGGAACCAGCGTTATGTTGACTAATGCCTGGATAACTGATGAAACTGGAAAAGTCAAGCTTGCCCTCTGGGGTGAACAGGCGCACTTCCCCGTCGTAGGCGACATAGTGCAAATAAAGCATGCTTCAGTACGAACTTTCAAGGGAGAAAAACAACTAAACTTGGGAAAATTCGGAACACTCAACATACTGCAATGTAACGCCGACAGAGTAGAACAACAACATAAAATAATCGCCCAAAACACAGTTTATGCGTAAACTATCCATCTCGAAATGCCAGTTAGCTTTTGTTTTCACAAATTGGTTTAGTCAAGAAACGTTTACAACAAATACTTTTAGATGAAACAACCTAACATTATTGGCGCCTATGAAGAGAACAACATTAACGCTTGTCGTGGTAATCCTAATCACAGCAATAGTAGCCGGAATGCTACTGGTTAATTGGGCATGGAACGAAGAACCAAAGTTATACACTTATCCTGTTTCAGTTAACGATAAAACCTACACCATAACCGTCTTAACTAATTGGACCTCTGCACCAGAGGTTTACTTACCTGAATTCGATACCAATTATGTTTGCGTTGATTTCAGGGGACCAGAAAGAGCAATGGTTTTCTTTAACATAACAATTCCAGCTGACTTAATCGGGGGAAACATCTCACTAGTCTGGAAGTACTACGAACAAAATACTGATCGTTACACTATTTCTAATAATGGCACTCACCAATCTATACAGATGACGTTCTACCATACCGCTTCAGTTGAACATTTTGAGATACGCGGAACAGAAGGAGTTTCGTGAGCGGCGAATTCTTCTTCCCCTTCACCATCCCGTTTGGTCAACTTTTCTAAATAAAGAAAAACATCAAAAACTGCGCTTGCTGGTCAAGTTTATTTTTGATAGTTCAAATCTGCAAAAATAGCTGCTGTAGGCATAAGCAATAAAAAAAATTAAATACGTAAACCCGACAACAAATAAACCACTAATATAGCGCGTAAAAGGAGAGAAATTTTATGTCTGTGGAGAATGTGTCAGAAAATAATTCCAAGAACTGGAAAAAATTCTTAAAAAAACACTGGAGCATAGCTGCAGTATTTGCAGTAGCAATGATTTTAGCGTTTGTCGGGGCAATTTACGTCTATTTATGGTTCGTAGGAGAAGCTCAATCAACAGGTCTGGTGCCATCAGGTTTAGGTCTGTGGACAATGAACAATGTAGTGATGTTCATTTTGCATTTGATTTTCTGGGAACTGCTATGCATAGGCGTTCCAGCAATTATAGGAGCATTGGTAGGTTGGCAATGGTACAAAAGCCTGCCTGATGAGGAAAAGAAAGAATATCACCTCTTTGGCAAACGCTCACGTAAAACAGGTGGAGGCGGCGGATTCTCAGCACTGCTAATGATTGCGTTCGCCCTCAAAGTTTACATTGACGGAAACTGGAATGCCGCCATCGCAACTTGGACGTTAGACTACGTCGTAGATTCTATGGTTACGATACTGGTCTGGGGTGTAATTGTCTTCGGAATTCCTGCAGCCATCATAGGACTCATCTGGTTAAGCCGTGAAATGAAAAAGGAAGCCATTGGGGACGCCACCACTTTACCACAGGCTTAATTCCAATCCCCCACTTTATTTCTGAACTTTGACAACACAGGGTTTGTCAGGTTTATTAAGAGAATTAGCCAAAAGAGATTGCGGGCGGATTCTTTGAAACGAGAAGAAGCAATCTCTGTTCTAAAGGAACTTCTTGATAACTGCAGCGGTCTTGATGGGCACTATTTGGAACTATCACCGTCCAGCACCTCGTCAACTATAGGCGGGTACCAAATTATTATTCATAAAGCCCTTGACGAAAAAACAAGAAACTGCATACAAGCGATACTAACGAAGCATCAACTTGTCTACCAAACTGGAAGCCTGTGGAAAACAAAGCATTCCATAAACAAAGCAGAACCTGACACATTCATAATCTACAAACACCTTGAGAAACCTTCCTTTAAATAAAAAAAGAAAGTGCGAGCGACATCTCTACCGAGTAGAGGGTTCGAATCCCACCCTGCACCAAACTTGCTAATTTTGACAGAGAAGTTAATACAAAGAGAAGCATTTGCTTGATTGAAGGGTCATGTGTTATTCGCAACCCTTTTTAACTCAGCAGGTCTTTACCTCCGAAAGATAGGTGTACCAGTTGTCAAATAATTTACAAGCCCCAGACCTGCCCCCACCCCCACCAAAAAGAAGAAAAGCCAAAGCAAGCCAAGTTATACCAGTCGTGATTTTAGTCGTATCAGTCATCGGCGCCCTTTACTTCTCAGGATTCTTCACCGACACATCTGTGTCAACACCAAGCGTGTTAACACCAACAAGAGATATAGTGGGAACATGGAAAACCACTTTCTCCACTAAATTTAATATTGCCACTGACTGGTCAACATTCGGGCAGCTTGAGGATGTGGGCTCAGAAAACCGCACCATGACTTGGACGATAACTGCCACAGATCAAGAAAACACCGTAAGAGTTCAGGTGGAATTTAGCTATTCCAACAGACAGTTAATATCAGACTCGGGATACACACCAGACGTTTCATTCATGGCATTAACCGGAATAATTAATGGAACACAATTAACACTTACCAGAGCAGATAGCGGCCCCATAAAGCAAATTGGCTCAGTTGGCGTGTTCACCTTTACCACTCACAACATGGAAGGAACATGGCACGACCACTGGAGCGGCGTATA
The DNA here is from genome assembly GCA_937873375.1 of Candidatus Bathyarchaeota archaeon. GTDB lineage: Archaea > Thermoproteota > Bathyarchaeia > Bathyarchaeales > Bathycorpusculaceae > JADGNF01. The sequence continues at coordinate 9,528 of CALMWK010000069.1, read as the reverse complement.
CGAACAAAACGTCTACACACCAACCAATGGCTTAAAACTAGTGAAACAGTAACCAAACAACATCATGCCAAGACTCTTAATTGATTTCAATAAATGGTTCATTGCAGAAAGAAATAGCTAACATTTAAAACGAGTCGAGAAAACAAGTTGTTTAATGATTTGATCATCTGAATATTTCAGGTTAATTACCGCAAAGAGTTGGTGGGATAAAAAAAGATTGATTTGCGGGCGACATCTCCACTGCTTTGCGGGTTCGAATCCTACCCTGCACTGTTGGAAAGCTTATTTATGGCGCAGAGCCATTTTTCCTAATGCAGATTTAAAGGAAGCGTTTGCATGAGTGAAGTAGGCAAAAAAATACGATTAGACCGCATCATGAACAGAAACACACAACGCACCGTTATAGTACCCCTAGACCACGGCGTAACAATTGGTCCAGTGACTGGCTTGATAGACATGAAGAAAACAGTTAACCAGATTGCCGAAGGAGGCGCCAACGCAGTTCTCGAAAACAAAGGCATCATAGGGTCAGGGTACAGAGGATTCGGAAAAGACATCGGACTAATACTTCACCTATCCGCCAGCACCAACCTTGGACCAGACCCTAACCGCAAAGTTCAGGTTGCCTCGGTTGAGGAAGCAATCATGTTAGGCGCTGACGCAGTTTCGTTACACGTTAACGTAGGTTCTGAAACAGAAGCAGAACAACTTGCAACGTTGGGCAGAACCTCAGAAGTTTGCAAAAAATGGGGCATGCCGCTAGTTGCCATGATGTATCCGCGTGGACCAAAAATTTCAGACCCATTTGACATGACCACAGTTATGCACGTGGCAAGAGTAGGTGCAGAGCTTGGCGCTGACATCGTCAAAACCAACTACACCGGAAGCATAGACTCCTTCAAAGAAGTTGTCAGAGGCTGCACAGTTCCAGTGGTCATGGCTGGCGGTCCAAAAGCTGACACTGACAGAGAATTCTGCGAGATGGTTTACGGTTCCATAAAAGCTGGGGGAGCAGGTGTCGCTGCAGGTCGAAACGTGTTCCAACACGAAAACCCAACGCAGATTGTAAGGGTACTCTGTGGCATAGTCCATGAGAATCTGGACCCAGAAGCCGCGCTCTCAAAATACATAAAGTAGACAAACGGCGCCTTGGACTTTCCACGTTGATCCTCAGAACAAGCTGATACTACGCCTGCTTCACTCCATGAGGTTGGTGAACACAGTTCAGCGAAATAGGTAAAAATAAAAAAAGGATTTGCGGGTGACGCCTCAAACAGGTTGAGGGTTCGAATCCCACCTCCTGCACCAAAATCAAATCACGCGGGGTTATATATGCACAGAACTTGTTGGATATAGCTTACGCAGTTAATAACCCTCTTTTGCTTTTAAATTGAATAGAACACTTGAAGCTCAGAAGCAAATTTTAACAAGCGTACATGAAGCCACAAATTATTAAAGCGCAAACACATGCATAAAATTCAGAGGGCACACATTTAATGATTATTTCACAAAAGAAAAAACAGTTGCAGGCAAGTGTTTTTATCATAGCTTTATTGGCAGTTTTATCTTCATGTTTAATGGTTGGTGAAACACAAGCAAATTTAACGTGGATAACCCAGACGGTAGACGTGATAAGGGATACTGGCGAGGGTTCTTCAATTGCATTGGATCCCAACAGTTACCCATGCATAAGTTACCGTAACCAAGGAAATGGCGACCTAAAGTATGCAAGTTGGAATGGCTCAACATGGACAACTGAAACGGTAGATAGACAAACATACAATGGTGGACTCTATAGCGCCTTAGCGTTAGATTCGAACAACAAAGCACATATTGCCTACCAATGGAATGGTGGAGTCCTTAAATATGCAACTTGGAACGGCTCTGAGTGGATTATTGAAACCATAGATGCGCCAGTAATTAATGGTGCTGGTTCATTTTGTGACTTGGCTTTAGACGCGGTCAATAAACCACATATTAGTTACTATGACTGGGTCTTAAAAGACCTAAAATATGCCACGTATAACGGTGAATGGCAAATTCAAACAATTGATTCTGGTGGAGATGTTGGACAATACACATCCATTGCTATTGACTCTCAAAACAACGCACATATAAGCTACTATGACGCCACTAATGGCAAATTGAAGTATGCAAGTTGGAATAGTACATCATGGATTGTTGAAATTGTCTACTCGGCGTTGGGTAATGTTGGATTATATACCTCTCTTGTGTTAGATAGGGCTGATAGACCGCACATTAGTTTTCTTGATTATCAAAACAGCTTGGTGAAATATGCTACATGGAATGGTTCAAGCTGGATAATCGAAACTGTAGGACAGATAAGTTCTACATCCTACTCTATTCCCATTGCATTAGATTCTCAAGATGTGCCTCATATAGTCTATGGGTACTATCAAAATGGGTACAGGCTCAATTATGCCACTCAAACTAATTCAGGATGGATAGTAACTCAGGCAGGAAATTCAGTTGATTGGGCTTATTCACCTTCGCTTGCTTTTGACTCCGAAGATGTGCCACATATAAGTTATAGAGGGCAACCATTAACAGACATCACATCAATTAATCTAAAATATACCACAATTACCACGCCTACTCCAACCCCAACTCCAACGCCTTCTCCCACTCCTTCCCAAACTCCAACTCCAACGCCCTCCCCTTCACCAACCCCTACGCCATTGCCCACCTCTGCTCCAACTCCCACGCCAACCCCAACACCGACGCCTACATCAACAACTACCCCAACAGAAAGTCCGACCCCTTCACCTGCACAATCACCAACTGCATCACCGACTCCGACTGTGTCTCCTTCACCTTCAATACCAGAGTTTTCAGCATGGATAATTTTGCCATTATTTATTGTTACAGCTTTGCTTGCCGTTGTATATGTAAGGAAGAAAACGAAAAATCAGCTAAAATCTTTTCCCACGACAAGGTATACCCACCCCTGCACCACAATCGGACTATCAAAAGCGGATACAGGATATTTTTAAACGATAATTCCTTTTATACTGTTCATGGTTTGTTGCGGCTTATGACTTTAGAGTTTGAGGTCAGTTTTCCCTGCCAAGTGAAGGAGCATCTAGCTTATGTTAGATGATTCTGAAAGTGGAGCGGCAAGCGGAAAGCAATCAGGTGACAAATCAGAAGGGGGCTCTCAGCCAAAAAGTATGAAGACGGTTTTTCTTGAGCGCATCCGTTGCTCAGGGTGGATGAGCTCAGTTCTGCCGTTTAACATCGCGCTTGGACCCGTGGGCACGTTGGTTCAGTTGTTAATTTTGAATTTTAACGGAACCGTGCTGGAGGTTGGTTTGGCAATCACCCTGTTTAACGCAGTGAGTGTCCCAGCGGCGCTGTTTTGGGGGTTTGTGACGGACCGTTTTCAGCGAAGGCGTTTTTTGATTGTGGCTAGTTTTTTAAGTACAGCTTTGATTTTGGTGCTGTTCGTGTTTGCGCAAACAGGGTACTGGGTTTCGTTTTTGTATGCCCTATTTTCTTTTGCAACAACCGCCTCAACAACGCCCCTTAACCTTTTGGTCATGGAAACCGAGAGTAAAACTAAATGGGCTTCAGCGTTCGCAAAGTTCTCCATGATTTCCAGCGTAGGACAAACGGTTGGTTTGCTATTGGGGATGGTGGGTTCAGTTTACTTCTCTTTGGAGTATTTGGTGATTCCACTAGCGATTTTATCGCTGATTTCTGCAGGATTAGCGGGCTTTCTGATTAAGGAACCAGAAGTTGTGTTTGAGCGACAGGTTTTAGTTATGCATAAACCGAGTTTTTTCCTCAGGCTTCGCCATTCGCCTTACTTGTTTTTGAGAATCCCGCGGGTGCATCATTTTAAGCGGATATTTATGAACCTGCGGCATGAGCTTACGCGGCACACGCCTTTGCTGTACTTGGCGATTTCTTTTTTCTTTTTGTCTGCGGGAATCTTTAACACTTCACTGGTTCCAGCCCTAGAGGCAAACGGCATTTCCAGTTTGCTGATTTTCGCGGTCATAATGTTGGGTATGGTGGTTCAGATAGTTGCATTCAGGTTCGCGGGACGGTACGCTGAGCGGAAATCACTGGTTAAAACTGCCGTGGGAGGACTTGTGCTCAGAGCTGTTGGCTATGGGGCTTTGGGTGTTTTTGCGTACTTGCTTACAGGGTTGTGGTTTTTGATTCCAGTTTTGATTTTTTACCCGCTGTCTTCTGGAATTGCCTATTCAATTTACTATACCTCTTCAAACACCATGATTTTTAATACACTTAGCCCCAAACGTAACGGTTCCTATCTGGGCGTGTACAGTGCTTTGGCGGGCGTGGCAACAATGGGGGGTTCGTTCGCGTCGGGTTTCTTGTCTTTCTATTTGGGATTTTACGTGACGTTCCTGATTTCCGCTGCATTTTTGGGGGTTGCTGCTTGGCTACTGTCGTTAACGGTTAGTTCTCAAATGAGCGTTAAATCTGCTGCTGTTTCTGGATAAATTTTCGGTGCCAAGTGGCACCTTGAAAGGTCATTACGCACTTGACCTCTTCAAAACCACCATAGAACAGACGAAAAAGAACAGCCCAAAACCCAAAAAAGCCACAAAAGACAGCCAAGGAAAAGGCTGACCTAAAGCTGCCGCTCGCAGAGATGCACTTGAATGAGTAAGAGGCAGAACATACAACGCAGCCTTCAGCGCATCAGGCAACTGGTTCAAAGAAAAGAAAGTGCCGCTCAGAAAAGTCATGGGCAACATAACCAAGTTGCTGAATGTGCCCATAGCGTGATGCGTGTTCATAACTAACCCGATTAGCACGCCAAGCATGGCAAAAACAAAACATGACGTGAACAAAACCAGCACGAAGAGCGGGGTAACCAGCAACACTGGTGAGAGGACAACGCCAACCGCCAATATGGCAACGGAGCTAAGCAAACCACGAACCAGTCCTATCAGAGCTTTGCCGACAACTATTGAAAAAAGGCTGATAGGTGACATCAAGCACGCGTCAAAACTCCGGTAGAATAACCTATCTATATGCAACTTTGATGAAGAACCGCTAAAACTAGTCGACATAGACGTCAACGCTATAATGCCGGGGATAACAAATTCGAGGTAGCCAACACCCCCGAAATTAATGCCGCTGCCCAAACCGTAACCGAAAGCCACCAGATACAGAAGAGGATTGATAAGGCTAATTACAAGTGTTGAAAGCCAATGCCGCCTCAAGAAGCGCAGGTCAACCCACAAAACGGAATATATGTCATTAAATACAGTTATCATTGGTTGTCACCAACTTTTTGTCCAGTCTGCTCCACGAAGACATCTTCCAAGTTTGAATCTCGTATGATTATGGTTTTAACGTCAGGAGGCAAGTTTTGCACATAACTTGTTGCGGCATCGCGGTCAGCAAAGTACTGATAATGAGTCTGCTTATTGTCCACAAGCGTTTCCACAGTGATTAAGCCCAGTTTTTTACGTAACTCAAGCGGGGTATCAAGAGCGATTAGTTGCCCATGATGCATTATGCCCACGCGTTGACAGAGGGCTTCTGCCTCCTCGATGTAGTGGGTAGTGAGGAAAATCGTGGTGCCATCACTGTTTAGACGACGCACCAAATCCCACAAACGACGCCTCGCCTGAGCATCCAAGCCTACAGTTGGCTCATCAAGAAAAAGCATTTTGGGCTGATGCGTTAAAGAGGCAACAATCGACGCCCGTTTCTTCATGCCGCCAGAAAGAGTGTCAACCATACTGTCAGCATACTCGGTAAGCTCAACATACTCAAGCAACTCTTCTATGCGCCGTTTACGTTCAGAAGAGCCAATATGATGCAGGCGCGCATGGAACTCCATGTTTTCGCGCACCGTCAAATCGCGGTCCAAACTCAGATGCTGCTGCACCACTCCAATCATCCTCTTTACCTTGTCAGACTCTTTTACGACGTCAAAGCCGCCTATCCGTACAGAACCAGAAGTGGGCTTGGTCAAAGTAGTCATAACACGAATAGTCGTGGTTTTGCCTGCCCCATTAGGCCCCAAGAATCCGAATACTTCTCCCGCATGCACGTTTAGGTCTAAATCTTGAATAGCTTTAACGTTGCCGTAGCTTTTGGTCAACTTTTCAGTTACGATAAACTCTTCCAATTTGCCCAACCCTTACATAGCCTTTTTTAATGCCTACTAGTTATTTGCAATGGTTTATTTGAGCTATTTCCAGAAATAACAATTACGGTTTCAGTTCCTCCGCCAGCCGCTTGATTTTGAAGCGTACAAGTACTTCCAAGATTCAAATCCTGAAAAGCAGCACACTAATAACAGCCACGCGCCTACCTTTTTCGAAAGACTTCAAACAGAAACCGTATCTTCAAAATGGCAAGCTTTATTGCATGAGTTTTGCACAGTTAAAAAGGAGATGTTGTCTCTTAGACAACCGAATGTGATATAAAGAAAAGAATGCTTCCTTTAGCAGGATGTAAATAATGTCGGAACATAAACCTGAGTGGCCTGAATATGGTGACCTTGTAATCGCCACGATACAAAACGTGATGGATTACGGAGTCTACGCTAACCTTGACGAATACAACAGACGAGGCTTTCTGCACATCTCCGAAATCTCCAGCGCCCGGATAAGAAACATCCGCGACTTTGTTCGCGAAAACCAAAAAATGGTTCTCAAAGTTCTCCGTGTAAACGTGGAAAAAGGACATATTGACCTGTCGCTTAGGCGCGTTACAAAACGCGAAAGAATTGAAAAAATCAAATCTTGGAAAAAAGAGCGCAAAGCCGAAGCACTTCTGCATGCAGTAGCAGAAAAAGTTGGCTTACCCATACATGAAGTCTACCAGAAAGCGGGAGTAATTCTCGAAGAAAAGTACGGCTTATACGAAGGCTTCGAAAAAGTGGTGAAAGAAGGGGTAGAAGTCTTAACTAAGCTGGATATACCTGAAGACCTCGCCAAAGTCATCGCCCAAGTTGCTGAAGAACGCATAAAGATTAAGTTGGTAAAAGTCAAGGGCGTTCTTGAAGTTCGCTGCATGAAGCCCAACGGCGTTAAATGCATCCAAGACGCATTCAGTAGCGCCAAAAAATCACAAAGAGCTAAAGACGCCAAAATCGAGTTCAGCGTAATCGCTGCGCCCAGATACAGTTTAGAAGTTTCAGCTGACAATTGGAAACGTGCGGAAGAGCTTCTTGAAAAGGTAAGCGGAAGTGTTGTAACAAACATTACCAAGTCGGGCGGGCAAGGGTCTTTTAAGAGAGAAAAATAGAAGGTGAAAACTTGACAGATTCCAATGAAAAACCGATGTGGGGTCAGGTAGAAAAAATTGGCAAAGGAACAAAAGCGGCTTATGACCCCGCCAACAAGACTATTACGTTTTGCTTCAACAGAGGCCCGCAAATGTCAAGCGAACTTTTGAGAAAAGCACGCGAGCACCTCATGAAAGAGCTAAAAGAAGTGGGCTATGATAGCCGTATGAAGTACAATGGGGAAGTACTTGTGGAGAACGTTGCAGAGGAAGATGTTGTTCTTGTCAAGGAAAACCACAAACTCGTAATTCGCTTAAACAAGAAGCAACCTACAGAATAACATCGGCTATTTTCGCCTTTATCTAAATTGGGTGCCCGACCACGCTGAGGTACACTACGCTTTCAGCCACGCCGTCCACGCCCAAAATCTGGTTAACTTCGTCGTCAAAAAAAGCGCCAATGTGACAAGCCCCCAACCCGATGCTTGTTGCCGCCAAGGCAAGGTTCTGCGCGATATGCCCAGCGTCTAAGTAAACGTATCTGTAGGCTCTTTGGGCATATTTCCATTTTGACCGCTCAAAAACAGCAGCCCAAATCAGCGTAAGTGGTGCTTTGGCAATCATTTCTTGTTCTAAGGCGCCGTGGGCTATTTTTTCTGCGAAATTGCCAACCTTCATTTCTTCTAGGACGTGTGCTTCTATGTTGTAGTGGTACAGAGAGCTCTTTAAGCCTTCAACGTTGTTGGCAATCAGGTATGTTTCAATGGGGTAAAGTGCTCCTGCCGATGGTGCGGTGCGGAATTCGTAGCCATGTTCTCTTCTTTGAATGCCTGTGGAAGCCCAGAGGAGAAAAGAAAGGTCAGCTTTTGAAAGAGGTTGTGTTGAGAAAGAACGGATACTTCTGCGCCTCTTTAACACATCAACAAAAGGAAGTGATTGGTCTGGAAACTCTGAAGATAGGGGGATTGTTTTTGCCGAAGGATAAGTCTTGTAGGTTTCAGGCTTGTTTGCCCAGTCTAAACGCCCGCCAAGAAGTTTTCGCCTAGAATGCTTAGTGCTGCTCTGGAACTCGTCACCGACGCCAAGGGACATTTTATCACCCGATACAAAATGCTTATTTTAGTATTCCGTGGTTAGCTTTGAAAGATGAGTTATAGGTTTTTTTGCCCCTTTCATTTTCCGCGCAGGATAGCCCATTTGGAAAAGTGACGCCTGTTAACCGCCTAAAAGATTTATCCATGTCAGGTTCAGCATCATCAAACCAGCAAACAACGTATCGGTCAACTTTGCCTTCTGCTGAAGAAATGCAGTCAACATCACCCATAAGAGGAAAGAAATCTTGGATAGTGCCACTCAACTGTGCATTTTCAGATTTTGAAACTGAGAGTTTCTTGGCCTTGACAACGGCGAAGGTTTCTCTTTCAGGTTTGTCTTGTCTTTCGCGGTAGAAGGTTAAAACGGGTTTGTTGTAAACGGATTCCATCAATAAAACCCATTATTAATTATTCTAAAGCCGTATATACAAGTTTGCAAAGCTGGCGCAATCGTATCTGAAAAAACTGAACGCAGAACGCAAGTATCTCTGTAAAAATTGCTGTTTTTATCCGAATTCAATATTTTAGAAACATTATTACGGTAACAAAGTAAAGAAGTATTTGCTTGTGAACCTTTTGAAGAAAATTGAAGTCACCACAGGGAAAGCCCAAACCGCAGAAATCGAAGAAGTTTTCAAGCAAATGGACGTACTGGTCAGTATTTCACCGATTGAAATTGGAAAAGAAAAATGTGTAGCCTATTCAGCTCTGGTGCCTGACCAGTTATCAGATTTGCTAATAGAAGAAATCCGAAAAAGAATAGACTTGCGCTTAAAAGAAAACACCATAAGCATTTACAACGTTGAAGCCCAAGTCTCCACACACGTTGACAGACTAAAAGAAAGAGTAATGAAAGAATACCCGCCGCCGAACCCCTTTGAAAGACTTGTTGAAATCGCTGAACGATACCGAAACTTGAACAGAGACCTGTTGGTTATGGCTCTTTTTGCAACCATGATTGCTGTTGCAGGACTTTTTCTAGACAACGCGGTGATGGTGATTGGCGCGATGTTGCTTTCGCCGCTATTGGGGCCCATCAACGCATTCGCAGTCAACGCAACCCTTGGAAGAATCAGAACTCTAGGCAGAATCCAAGTCTCAATTTTGGCGCTTTTGTTTTCAGTAATAGGTCTTTCGGCCATAGTTACATTCACTCTCTCTCAATTCTTCACGTTACCTGTTACCGCCCAAA
>CALMWK010000068.1 GCA_937873375.1 Candidatus Bathyarchaeota archaeon | reverse complement strand
AAGTAGATGTGCCTAGCAACCAAACAACAACCACAAACAAAACAAAAAACAAACCCCGCAAAAGAATCCACAAAACCTTCAGCGCCATTGTTAAGTAATAGAACTTACATGTTCCAAACATATCAAACAGGAAACATTGGTGGTGCAGCTTACGCCAGAAAAAATTCTAGTAACCTCAGCATGGCCCTACATCAACGTAACACCTCACCTCGGCAACTTGGTGGGCTCCGTCCTGTCCGCGGATGTTGCCGCCCGATACTACCGCCTCAAAGGCGACGACGTCCTCATGGTCAGTGGCTCCGACACACACGGCACACCCATCGAAGTGGAAGCCATAAAAGAAGGCATAACGCCCAAAGCCCTCACAGACCGCAACCACGCCAAAGTAGCAACGCTTTTCCAGAAGTGGAACGCGTCCTTTGACAATTACACCAGCACCGAAAGCGCCGTGCACAAGCAGTTCGTCCAAGAGCACCTCATGAAGATTTACAAGAACGGCTACATCTTCGCGCAGGAAACGCAGATGCTCTACTGCGAACACGACCAGCGCTTCTTGCCTGACAGGTTCGTGGAAGGCAAATGTCCCTACTGCGGCTACGAACACGCCCGTGGAGATCAATGCGACAAATGCGGCAGACTCTTAGAGGGCACACTGGTTGAGCCTCACTGCATAATATGCGGAAGCACACCCACATTCAAAACCACCAAACACTGGTATATTGACCTGTCACGGTTCTCAGACCAACTCACCACGTACCTCAAAGATAACAAACAGATGCCCAGCAACGCCAAAAACTTCAGCCTAAACTGGATAAAAGAAGGCTTAAAACCCCGAGCCGTCACCCGCGACGTAGAATGGGGGATTCCTGCACCGTTTCCAGGAGCAGAAGGCAAAACCATCTACGTGTGGGTTGACGCCGTCCTCGGCTACGTGTCAGCAACCATCGAGCAGTGCCAACGGTTAGGTAAGCCAGAGAAGTGGCGGGAATTCTGGTTCAACAAAAACGCCAAAACACTGTATTTTGTGGGCAAAGACAACATACCGTTCCACACGATAATTTTGCCTGCGTTGCTGTTGGCTTCAGGCGAAGACTACAATTTGCCGTGGGATGTTTCAGCAACCGAGTTTTTACAGTTTAAAGGCGAAAAAGCCAGCAAAAGCCGCAAAATAGGCATCTGGATAGACGAAGCGTTAGAAATGTTCCCTGTGGATTACTGGCGCTTCTTCCTAACCGCAACAAGACCCGAAGTGAAGGATACTGATTTCTCATGGGAGTTTTTTGTGGGAAAAATTAACGCTGACCTCAACGACACCTACGGCAACTTTATCCACCGCACTTTAACGTTCATTAATTCGAAGTTCAACGGAGAAATCCCGCAGCCAACGAAACTGGACGCAGACAACGAAGTGGTCCTCAACACCATACGGGAAAAAGTGGAAACCATAGCTAAAGAAATTGAAGCATCCAAGTTGCAGTCAGCCGCCAACACCCTCATCAGCCTAAGCCGCGTGGGCAACCAGTACCTCAACGAAAAAGAACCGTGGAAGCTCCTCAAAACCGACCCTGAGAAAGCGGGAACCATCTTCTACGTTGCTGCGCAGATTGTGAAAGCCCTCGCAGTTGCTTCAGCACCTTTCATACCAACCACTTCTGAGCAGTTGTGGCAGACGCTTGGGTTACAGAGTAGTGTCCACAAAGCACGTTGGGCAGACGCTGTTACGCCTCTGGAAGCCGCACATAAGATAGGCACCCCGAAACCTCTGTTCAACAAAATTGACGCTGACGAAAAAAAACTCGACGAGGTGCTGAGGGCAATTAGAGAGAAAAAGAGCGCGCCCTAACAATGCAGGTGAAAGCTGACCTCCACGTTCACACCGTTTACTCAGCCGATTCCATAATTACCCCTAAAGAGCTGGTCTTCTACGCTAAAAAACGTGGATTAAACGCGGTGGCTGTCACTGACCACAACAAAGTGGAAGGTGCCCTGAAAATCGCCAAAGAAACCGATTTCCTTGTTATTCCGGGTATTGAGGTTTCTAGCCGAGACGGACACATCGTTGGGCTAAACATACATGAGGCTATTCCGAGAGGGTTAAGCGCAGACGAGACCGTGGAGCGAATCCACCAAGCAGGCGGCATAGCCATTGCTTGCCACCCGTTCGCTTTATTCAAGGGCAGTATAGGAAAACACGTTACCGCAAAATTTGACGCTGTTGAAACAATAAACTCTTCGTCTTTTCCCTTCAGGCGGGCTTCACGGAAAGCCCACGAACTCGCAGAAAACTTCAAACTGCCTAAGGTGGCTGGAACTGATGCTCATTATGCTCCAGTAATAGGTTTTGCGTACACAGTTATAGACTCAGAGTTGAACACTGAAACCATAACCAAGGCAATAACCCAAGGACGCTGTCAGCCTTTTGGAAGAGCATTGCCTGTCTCCGTGAGAATCCAGAATCAGCTTCGATTTTTAAAGAAGTATCTCTAAAGTAGTGAAGAACAAGAATAAATCTGCAGAAGGTAAGTGCAAAATCGTGATAGAGGCAAACCAAGTCGACGTTTTGACGGTGCTCTTTTCGCTTGTTTTCAATATTGGTTTAATACTCGTTTTTGTTTTGCGTGGTCAAAGGCGCACGCGAGCTGAAGAAAAGCTCGGTTTTGTCTTTAATTTATTGATAATTCCTTTTGTTTTGCTTTGGTTGCTGAACCTACTAAATAACAGCGATTTGGGTCGTTTGATTACAGTCTTTCCAACAATTATGTTCTTAGCTTATGACCTCTGGTATCGAACCGCAACCAAAAAAAAGCCGCAACATCACCCTACACAGTGGCCTCTTGGTCTCTACATATATTTGCTGCTGTACTTAATTGGGGGTATAATGTTGAATGGCTACGCATTCTTAGTATCGTTAACCTACGGTTTTATTGTCCTAGCCAGCTATTACGGCAGCCTAATAGCTTATGGCTATTACCAATACAAACACAAAAAATTCAAAAAGAGCCAAAAGCAACAAGCCATCAAGAACAAATAAAGTGATATTATAATTAATTAAAAAAAATAACTGCTAATCAGGGATGCGTATATTCAGGGTTTAGGCAAATATATGCGGGGCTTCTTTCAGTTTCGATGTATGCCTTTTTTTGAGGCACCTTTATTTTTTCTTATTCGCCTGTTTAGCGCAAGCATCACTGCAATACTTTTTCTTGTTATCGAATGTCATGTAGACTTTTTTGCAAATTGGACATTTCTTCTCCATTTCAATCACATATCCTGTTAAGCACCATATAGTGCAGGTATGAGCTAAAACCTTTCGCCTCAACCAATAGTATGTTGGAAATTTGAAAAAGGGTAGGGGAAGGGGTAGGTCAAAACTATAGGTACCTATCAGAGGTCAACACTTAATTCTAAAAAGAAGGGTAGTCGTCTCCGAGAATAGCGGCACAATATCAAACGAACAATTTTAAGTTAGGCATCCTTGAATGTTACTTCGAGGATAACCACGTTGAAGGAGCTCGTCTTCGTAGGCTTAGGATTAAACGATGAACAAGGCATAAGCCTTAGCGGTTTAGAAGAAGCAAAAACGGCAGACCACGTTTTCATCGAACTCTACACTAGTCTGCTCCCTGACTTCTCCATGAAACGGCTCGAAGCTTTGGTGGGCAAGAAAGTTCGTGTTCTCCAAAGGTTTGACCTTGAGGAGGAAAATGGAAAACTCGTCTTGGACTCAGCAGAAAAGGGCAAAACAGTTTTTTTTGTTCCAGGCGACCCCTTCATAGCTACTACACATGTGACTTTGCGCATGGAAGCCGCCAAACGCGGTGTGAAAACGCGCATAGTTCACGGCGCAAGCATAATCTCCGCTATTATAGGTTTGTCTGGCTTGCATAACTACAAGTTCGGCAAAACCGTCACTGTTCCCTTCCCCGAAAACTTTAGCGAAACCCCCTACAAGGTCATTGCCCAAAACAAGCAACTTGGGCTCCACACGCTCTGCCTGCTGGATATAAAAGTTGATGAGAACCGATTCTTAACCATAAAAGAAGCCTTAACAATGCTTATGGAAATTGAGCAGAAAAAGAAACTGAACATCGCCACTTCGGACACATTTGCAGTTGGCGTGGCAAGAGCAGGCAGTAACACACCCACACTCAAAGCCGACTACCTAAACGAACTGGTAACATATGATTTTGGAGCGCCACCGCAAAGCCTGATTTTCACAGGGCAACTTCACTTCATGGAAGCAGATGCACTGATAGCCTTCGCTGGAGCACCACCCAAACTTCGGAGCACTGTCAAATGAGCATCGACGCCTTAGTGGACAAGTATATAGCTTCAACAGAGAAAGCCCTCAAAGACATGGAACAAACCAAAGACATCCTGAAATTGGATGAAAAAGCCATAAACGAAATCGTAGCCTACGCCAAAGCTTACCTGGAAGACGCAAAATACTACAAAGACCAAAAAGAACTTGAGACAAGCCTAACTTCAATTGCCTACTGCGAAGGACTCATAGACGCCCTAAAACTGATAGGCGCAATTAAAATCCCAACCACCCCATAAAACCGTCGTTTCTGTAAACAAGAATCGGCAAACTGGACTTAGTATAACCAACCTTTTATGTCCGAACAACATAAAAGGACTAAAACCAGACTCAGTCATCAATAAACATCATAAAAATCAAAAAGAAAGAGGAGTACACGAAACCCAAATGCCTACCGAAAACCGAACGAAAAAAATCGTTTTGGCTTCAGGAGTATTCGACCTGCTCCATTTGGGGCACGTGAAGTTTTTGGAAGAAGCAAAGAAATCTGGCGGTGAAAACGCAGAGCTGGTTGTTATCATCGCACGGGATAGTAACGTGGAGAAAATGAAGGGCGCAAAGCCCATTATGTCGGAGAATCAGCGTCGAGCTTTGGTGGAATCGCTAAAAGTAGTGGATGAAGCAGTTTTAGGGTTGGAGCACTTCGGCATCGGGGACGTAATTGAAAAAGTCAAACCTGATGTGGTTGCGTTAGGTTACGACCAAACAAGCATGGAAAAGCACGTGAAAGAATACATTGATAAAAACAAGCTAAACATTAAAGTTGTCCGCGTCGGCAAGTTCGAAGAAGACGAACTGGACAGTTCCTCGAAAATCCGAAAGAAAATCGTTGAGAAATTCTCCAGATGAACAGCATGAAAAACAGCCAGAAGTACCGCATAACATTCATCCTAATGGCAATAAACATTGCCGTTTACATTTACACTTCAGTTGTTGGCGGCGACTGGCTTAACACCAATTTTAACCTTATAGTTCAGTATGGTCAAGTGAACGGTTTAGTTCTTGGCTACGGATGGTACTACCAGCTTTTCACATCCCTGTTCATACACGTTACCATCGTGCACCTAGCGGGAAACATGATGTTCCTGCTGATTTTCGGGTTAAGAGCAGAAGAAATGTTTTCACTACCCGAATACCTGTTCCTCTACTTTGTAGGAGGATTAGTAGGCAACTTATTATCGCTGGTTTTTCTGCCGCTTTGGGTACCATCAGCAGGAGCATCAGGCGCAATCTTTGGCATGTTCGGAGCCTGCACCATCTACATCCGCCGCACAGTCGGTCAATCCATAATGGGTGCGCTAATGTTCGCGTTTTTCCTCCTACTAATCAGTTCAGGACCAGAAGTAAACAACTTAGCACACATAGGCGGATTGGTAGCGGGTCTGCTGATTGGCTACGTTTTGGCGTCAAGACGCAAACCAGAAACAGTGTATAGTCACAATTACTCGTACACAACGCCGTTTTAGGCTATGGCAAAGTTAAAACTTCGATTTTCACTTTATTACCATCTTTTAGGCTGAGGTGTTTTCGCAGGCAAACAGGCGCGATTATTTCCAGCACTGAAACATCGTAGTGACTACGCAAAGCAGAAATTAAGGCGCCTCTGATTTTGTTTCCAATCATAACAGGGTAACATTTAACCAAACCGAAAGTGCGGTCTTCGTTTCTGAACCCCTCCACTTCAACGGCGGGATACGCTTCCAACTCAGTGCGCGTTTTGATGTCGTAGTCGGATGTGAGTTTCAGGTTCAACGTGCCTGGATAAGGGTCGAAGCCGAGTTTTTCCATGAACTGTTTTCGGTAGTGGTCTTTTGCTATGTAGTATGCGCCTTCGCCTAAACCTGTAAAAACTGTGCCTTCAAGCGTCACGCTGGGTGGGTATGCGGCTTCCATAAGAATCTTCAGGTTTGAATACAGTTTTTGGAGTTCTGCAATGCCTGCGGAGTCAATTTTTATGAGGCACCCTTCGTGGGTTATAGTGCGTTTAATCCACCCTGTATGCTCCAGTTCTATTAGGTAGCGACTGGCGGTTTGCTGACTGGCTCCCAGCTTCTCAGCTAAGTACTCCGTTGAGATTTTGGCAGTCCGCTTGTAAGCACCCATCTCAGCTATTTTTAGAAGTGCGAAGAGGTGCCGCCATTCTTGAGCATCAGTCATTTTAATCCACAGTTTAGGCGTTGAAGATGTTAGTAATAGTCAAAGAGTTGATATTTAAACAAAACGAAAACAAGGTCTGATGCCTATTTGGGTTCAGGTGCAACAGCTGATGGCCGTTGCTTTGAAACCGGATTTTTGCCGTTTTTACGCGAGAGTACCAGTACTCCAACTGTCGCAATTATTGCGGTTGAGACAACAATCACAACTGCAAGGTTTACGAATAAATCGGCATATAAAAGTCCATATTGTGCAGGCAACGTAGCCAAAACTGCCGCCGCCAAGCCTCTAGTCAGCACTACAGTCATGATTTTTTGTTCTTTTCGTATCTCACATTTAACTGTTGACAACCATACTGCGCCGTATCTTACCGCTAAAAGAATAAGTGATAACAGAACCCCAAACAGCAAGAAGCTTAGGCTTGATATTGTCGCAATTATGCCTAGGAAAACGAAAAAGAACGTCCTTATTAAGAAGGCTATTTCAGCTTCAAAACGCTTTAAGCCCTTACTTACTGCCAAAGGTGTCTTTTCATTTTGATTTTTGCTCGGTTTATCTTTTAGAGTGAAGACTGCCGCGATTTCTTTTTCGTTGCCCAGAATCAGCCCAAAAAGCAAGGAGCTCAAGGCACCACTGCCACCTAGAACTTCAGAGGCTGCATATGCAAACAGTATAACTCCCAAATTGAGAATGTACGAAAAAGGCAAAGACGATACTTTTCTGAGCGTAAACAGCCATGCAACGCCCAAGAATATTCCGATTGCTGCACCAATTAAAAATTTGTCCGCTATTGTTATGCCTATAACAGCAAGGTCCGTTTCTCCAGTAGCTATTATTCCAATTATAGCGAGGCTAATTACAATGCAGAGAATGTCAGTTATTGCAGATTCCAAAATTAGAGTTGTAGATGCTTTTTCACTTATTTTAATTCGAGAAGCAAGCGATATCACAACTATAGAACTGCTTCCGCCAAATATGCTTCCGAAAAGTAAACCGTAAACAAGAGGCACATCAAACACGAACACCATGAATACGCTAACGAAGAGAACATTGAGAACAAAGCCCAGTATAGCCAGTAATATAGCTCTTGGGCTATGGGATAAAACTCGGCGGATACTCAAGCCTATGCCGCCGTCAAACAGAATAAACACTACAGCCAAAGCGGCAAAATAGGGCGCAAAACCTTGAACTGCGGATGGATCAAATACGCCAAGCACGGGACCAAATATCACGCCTAAGAATATCAAAATCAACATGTCCGGCACGCCTTTGCGGACGAAGAGATAGTTAGCCAAGAAGCCTATGACGATTATGAATGCAGTAACTGCTAGAGCAATCGGAACAAGGTCAGCCAAGGGGCATCAAAGACAATTATTTCAACATGTTTTTAAGATTTTCCGAAGAAAAGAAAAAAAGCGAAACTCACGCTTTTAACAAACGCCCTTCAGTGTCCATTTCGCCTTTCCGTATACGAGTTGTAGAGATGGGAGTACAGTTCTGCGACGGAACCATGGTAACTGCAAATATTTCAAGCAGAGGCAAACCTGATTTAGCGCGGAGTTCATTAATTTTTAGCGCTGTCGGCTTAGTCTCCTCACTTACAACAAGCGCTTGTATACAAGGGTCCTTGACTGCGGACCCGTACGAGTCATCCAACGCCACAACCTCAGCTCTGCTCCATAAACCCAAATTCGCCAAAAAAACCTCAAGACCCTTTAGCCGCTCCTCGTAAGAGGCAGTTACATGGGGTTTACTCATCTTTTTTGCCAACGCATCAGAGCTTAATCCAATCACGACGTGGTCGCCGATTTCAAACGCCTTCACAAGCAGGGTTTTGTGTCCTCGATGCAGTTCATCAAATGTTCCGCCAACAGCCACTTTTTTAAACTGTTTCATGAGTGCTCACCAGTCGGGCGCCTTGGAAATCAATTTTGCTTACAAGGATGCTCTCTTTGGGCAGTACTTGTTTAAAAGCTTCCGCAACGCCAGCGGCGTTTTCCTCAAGTGTTACTGCGTGAACTGCCTCGCCAACCATGTTCTGGGCGGCGCCAACTGCTCCAGCGTTCTGCGCCAGCTTTGCCAGTTGTTTAACGCGGTCAGTTGCGAAACCCGCCTTGTCAGCGAAGTCCCAGCAGCACATCAGAAAATTCTCTAAACTTGGTTCATCAAGAATATCTTCTAAGGTTTTCCGCCCGTACCTGTTAATCTCACGCCGTTTTTCAGCAGACGATAACACTTGTCGCGTTGGAGTGGGACCAAAAATGCCCACAACCACAACATAGTCGGAACTCAACGGGATACGGTCAATTATGCTTCTGCCGGGGGCTCCAGGCTCAATTGTGAGTATGCAGCCGCTAATCATTAAGGGGCCAACTGTGCCCAAACCTGTTTTGCATTGGACTTCAGCAACATGGGCTACTCTGCCAATTTGGTTGTAGGTTAACGGTAAATCTAAGGCCTCTTTAAGCGCTAACCCCGCGGTTAGAGCACCGCCTGCACTGGTGCCAAAGCCTGCGCCAATTGGAACTTCGATTTGATGGCGAACAGTTACGTCGTATGCGCCTTCAGCTTTTGTAAGAAGCTTTTTGATTACGGTTTTTGTGGTTTCGGCTTCGGGTGCAGATTTTCCGTTCAAGAAAACGTGGATGCTGTTTGCTTTAGCTTTTTGAGTGGAAACTTTGGTTAAAACGCCTTTTTCAAGTCCGAATCCGCCGCCTCGGGCGCCTACCTGCTCGGGGTCTACGATGGGTGTGCCGTCGCTTGTTGTATCGCAGATTTCAAAAAAACTGGAAAGTCCAGCAGGAGAAAAAGCCTTAGCCGTAGTCTTCACTACTGGTCCCCAGACTTGTTTTTCATCTTGAGGTTGGGAAAGGCACGATATATAGCCTCAATGATAGGTGGTCCAAGAACAATCAGGAAGGAAATCTCGGTTGCGAAAGTCCAAATTAAGTAAGCAAGCCCACTGGCTAAAGTTATGGAGGTTGCACTAGGAGCAAAATACTGGAAATAAACGGGCACCATGAGACCAATTATGGAACTGCCAACTAGCAAGCCAATTACGGAGCCTACTTCGTAGCTTCGCCATTTCCGAGCAAAGAAGACCAGAGCCAGAAACATTGCATAGCTTGCAGCCACTATACCCACGTAAGCTAAGTCGGTATAGAAATATGCGATTCCCAAGAGTAAGGCGAACAAAACAGTGCTTATTCCGTACCCTTTCACTGAAGTTAGCCAACGCGTTTTCTTGTTTGCGATGTAGCCAATAAGCCAGAAACCTGCAAAGTTAGCGGTTACTCCAGCCATTAAGCTTAGTAACGGATTACCATTGAGCATGATGTCGTTTACGAATATTCCTAAGGCTGCACCTAAACCGCCAACCCATGGTCCAAAAACCACGGCAAAAATCGCCGGAATTACTGCTTGTGGCCAGAATCGTACGGGTCCAAAACTTAAAGGTAGAACTGAGTAAAACAGGATTCCTGCTGCTACGTATAGGGCTGCGTTTAACGCGAAAGCTGCTATCTTGAGAGTGTTCAATTTTTAACCTCTTTTAATGGTTAGGCTAAAAAACTGGAAGTCCTGTTCCAATTAAGCTTTATGTAACAATAGTTTAAACATGTTTAAACTATTTACGCTTCAAAAGCGTGAGCTAACGCAAAATAATTATACGATTACGAATAATTGCTTGTCAAGAATGGGGCACTAAGCTTTGAAAGAAATGGAAGTTCGAATTGAACGACTCAACGCAATGTGCACGGCATGCTCTTATTCACTTAGCGCAACTCCAGAGGAAGACGCGACAAAAACTTTGATGGAGTGGGCAAAAAACAAACGTTTGCTGGATAAAGGTGGAGCCCGTTTGTTTGGCAGAAACACTTTTCCAACGGACAAACCTGAACCTCGGGGCTACGAGCTTCACCTAACAATTGATGAGAATCTAAAAACTAACGCAGATACCGAAACAAGTGAAGTACCTGCTGGACTATACGCGGTTCTCAGGTTCAGAGACCTGCGCAACATTAACCTTGCTTGGGAGAAGCTGTGGTTGTGGATTGAAAAAAGCGTGTATGAACAAGCAGGCTGGTATAAGGGGAATCATGGTTGGGTTAATGGTTTTGAGGAACAAGTTAACTGGCAAGAGCAGAAACCGCCGACAGAATGGATTTTTGATTTGTGGGTGCAGTTAAAAGAGTAAACCCGCAAAACGTAGGACAATTAACAAAAAAGGGTGTATGTTACAAAATGAAGGGCAGGTTTATTTTTTGTGTCGTCGGATTCTTTCTTGCCTTTGCGATTTCACGCGCCAGTCTCTTTTCCGCTGTGTCTGCACTGTGAATCGGTCATACCGCTGATTGGGAGCGGCATCTCTGCGGAAACGGGAAATGTTTCTGTAGAATGTTTCCGGGTCGATGACGTTATTCTTGAGGTCTTCGAGGTTCCTGTTTAATTCACGCTTGGCGTCATCGCCGCCTGCGCTGTCGAAAACTTCTGAGTACACGACAAATGCGGCGTGGAATGGAAAGTTCTCGGGTTCGTCAATGAGCAGTTTTTCAGGTGTTGGTTCTTGATTGTTAGGTGCTGGTTCGGTCATGTTCATTCAATCTTCTGCAACGCTAAGAAAGAGTAGCAAACTTCTTTATAGCTTTTACATTAACATTCACGAAGAAAACATGTTTAAACCTACTCGGAACCGCTAAATGAGCCATGCTCTAAACGTCCATGAACTTTTCTGAAATAATCAAAGTGCTCTACTTTGGAGGTGCCGTAAATTTTCATGTGCCGCTGCAGGTCCGCTTCCGTACAGAAACAGCAGGGGCAAAACGGGCATTTGCTGAGAGTATTATTGTTGCCTTCTTGGGGGTTTTTCTCATCCATTACTATACGCTCTTTTTCGCGGTTTATGTGAG
Organism: Candidatus Bathyarchaeota archaeon; assembly: GCA_937873375.1. Classification (GTDB taxonomy): domain Archaea; phylum Thermoproteota; class Bathyarchaeia; order Bathyarchaeales; family Bathycorpusculaceae; genus JADGNF01. The sequence goes on along the minus strand of CALMWK010000068.1, from coordinate 27,904 downwards.
TTTTGATATCGTTTGTTGCCTAATAAGTTTGATGAAAAAAGCCAACTGCACCGTTAGGTGGTGGTATTTGACAGAAGGTAAACAAAAGACACTTATGAAGGCAACAGTATCAAAAGAAAAAGCAAATTGCAGGCAGCAAAAAATGAGTAACGCGCGACTAAAAGTTAGAGGCATTCTCTTGGATTTGGACGGAACCATACTAGATACAAGAGATGCTTACATCGAAGCTGCCAAAAACGCGTTTTCAGCCTTGGGACAGAATTTGCCTGATAACGGGGTTGCGTTGGAGATTCCCAAGAGGATAGAGCAGAAGTTGCCGTTCACTGACCTCGTGAATGTTGAGCCGCAGAAATTCCTAGATGCGTACCTCAAAGCCTTCTATAACATATCAGGGGGCAAAACCAAACCGTTGCCTCAGGTTAAAAGTGCCCTTGAAAAGCTGTCAGGAAAAGCGAAACTTGCCATAATAACAATGCGATTTGTTCCCAAAGAAGTAATCATCAAAGAACTACAGCAGTTTCACCTGGACAGATACTTCACGCATGTTGTCACGGCGCTGGATACACATAAGCCTAAGCCTTCGCCGGAGGCGCTCATAAAAGCTGTTAAAGCTTTAGATGTGCAGATAAGTGAATGCGTCATTGTAGGCGACTCAGTCATTGATGTGCAAGCAGGAAAGGCAGCAGGAACAAAAACGGTCGCAGTGCTTTCAGGGCTTTATTCCCGTGAAGAACTCGCCCAAACAGACCCAAACTTAATCATAAACAATGTCGCAGAGCTGCCCCAATTCATAGAATAACCGCATTTTATCATATTGCTAAGCTCGGAATATTGCTGAAAACCGCCTAAACCAATTATATCTGCAGGTGGAAATAACTTAATAAAAGCCCAAAGCGCATATGGAATATGGAGAAGGCTTCAGAGTCGGATTTCATTATGAACTTTGTAGAAATAATCCTAACGGAGAAGTTGAAAGACGCAGACCCAGCCCTTGACGTTTTGGGTTCTGACCGGAAAGTTTTGCAAGTAGCGTGCCAAGACTTCACGAACTATCTCAAGTACCACTGGGACCTTATTGGGAAAGAGGCAAATAACTGCGAACTTGTGGAGAAGATGGAGAATTTCTTCAAGGAGAACCCTGTAGAGTTTGAAACTTACCTTGCGATTTGGATTGGCATCTGGCTTAAGAAGTGGAAGGAACGCGTAAAACTGCTCATCGGCAACCAAAGCGCGAACAAATGGAACAAAGTCTCCAATACTCTTGCTAACGCTGAACCTTTGTGGAAAAAACTGGATCACAAACAGGAAATCATGGAAGTTATAGTTACTACTCTAATTAAAAACGGCGAAATCTGCGGAACGGAGATTCTTTCAGAGAATCTTTTGAAACTGGAACTTGGAGAGAAGGTTAACCAGGTAATGCTTAATGAGAAAGAGCAGATTTTAACGGTCCTAAACAACACGCTACGCAAGGCTCGGGATATGGCTCAGAGCAGAGGCCCGTTGATTTTTGTTAAAATCGACAAAGGCTACTACAACGCAGTCAACTAGCAAAAAACATAAGAGCCAAAATTTTTGGCTTTTCACTTTTAATTTATTCCAGCGCAGACAAAGCCAACGCAGTAAAACTTGCAGTAAACGAAAAGAAAATTAGTTTATACAGTTAAAAGTTTAGACGAATAGTTAGGCTATTCTCTGTCTCGCCAGCGTTTTAGTCTGCCACTTGTAGCTTCGGATAGTAGTTGTTTCTCCGTAGCCGCATGCTGCACACCGCTTGTGTCGCACGTGGTATGCGCGTCTGCCGCAGCGTCTGCATTTTATGTGGACAGTTTTACCTTGGCGTTTGCCTTGTGATGGTGTACCTTTACCCAATGTTGTCACCTAGGAGGGGGGGATATGAGAACTACGTTGTCTCCGCGGACGATTATTAAGCCTAGTTTGCGTTGGTTTTCAACGTTGGTGGTGTCTTCTGTTTCTTCTAGGACAAGATTTAGGTGTTGGTCAAAGCCCTTGAGTCTCCCTCGTAGACTTTTGCCGCCTTTTAATCGTACAAGCACTATTTTGCTAATGTTTTGCTCCAGGATTTCAGTGGTCATTTCGCTCATTTAAAGACCCTTCGTATTATTAGCTTCTATACTTAAAGTCTTAACATTTAAACCTATCTAAGCATGAAAGAGCGCGGCACGTTGAATACTTGTTGTATAACTTATGGAGAGACTTTTAAGCCGTAACCCCTGCAGGAGGGAACAGTGGAGGAATTGGGTGCTTAGGCTTATAAACTGGTCACTCATCTTAAATTTGGAAAACGAGGGACCACGGAATGACGTCGATTATTGATCTACTAGTCATTTTGTTGAGCTCTTTCGGAATAGGTCTAATACCTTTTGTAGGACCTTCAAGTCTCCTTATAGCCGCTGGAGCCTCAGGTATTGATTCTCTGAGTACAAATTTAAGTCCACCAACTTTGTTTACTATAGGATTTCTTGTTGCTTTAGGCGTATCTTTGGCTAAAAGTGTACACTACATCATTACTTTTTTCGTCAGCAAACACTTGAATGAAAAGCAGCGACGACGCCTTGATGCTGAAGCAGTAAAAGTTAACCGCTGGGCTTTTCTGCTCCTATTCGCGGCGGCGTCCACACCAATTCCTGACGAGCCAGTAGTCATCCCTCTCGGATTAATGAAGTACAGCCCTGCAAAATTTTTCACTGCCTTTTTCCTAGGTAAGCTTGTGATTACTGTGCCAGGTGCATTCCTTGGAAGCTGGACTACTGCTACGTTTTCAGAATGGTTAAGCCCAGAAATCATGATTGTGCTATCAATAGTCTTGACAATAGTAATAACCTATGTTATGTTGAAAGTGGATTTGGGCAAGCTTGCCGAAAAAATCTTTAAAAGAAAAGGCAAGTCCCCCAAGCAGGACACGGATTCGCCCACAACCAACAACGCTTGAGGGTAAGGGAAAGTTAATTATTAGCCGTGTTAATCACGGATACTGAAGAAAATTCGCCACAGAGAGAACCATTATGTCCCAGAAGCATCGTCAATACTCGTTGAAATCCAAAGAAGCAAAACAAATACTCACGCAAGCTTCCGAAAAACTAAAGGTGAACTTGGAAGACATTTTTGGTTCAAAGGCAAACGTTGAAGTTGCCGAAGCAGATTCTACCCAGTTACTGCTCATTGGCGGAAAGCCTCTGCTGTTCAAGGATGGAGACGCTGTCTGGCCAACATTACTGGCTAACGAAATTCTGACGCAAGCGCCTAAAGTGGTGGTTGACATGGGCGCGGTTCGTTTTGTGTGTAACGGAGCAGACGTTATGGCTCCCGGGATAGTTCGCTATGAAGGCGAATTCAGCAAGGGCGACGTTGTGCTTGTGGTTGATGAGAAACATGGTAAACCCTTAGCATTAGGTGAGATACTTTACAACACAGAAGAAGCGAAGGGCACAAGGCAGGGCGCTGTTGTCAAAAACATCCATTATGTAAGCGACAAAGTCTGGAATTTTGCAAAGACAATAGCTGAGTAAACGCGTCCAAGTAGCGGTTTCACTTTTTCTGATGGCAGTCCATGCAGATGGCCACTACTTTCACGTTTTCAAGACGCTGCTGCATGTGCAGTAAACCCTTAGCGAGCACAGTCACGTAACCTATGGGTTTCCCACACCTTTGGCATCTTACTGGGTTTGCATCACTCATTTTTCATCACTAACATATTTGATACTTCTCAAAAAAAGAGTAAAGCAAAATGCGGCTCATAAACCCGAAGGCAGCAGCCCTTAAAAGTTAACTAACTAAAGCATCATAGAAGGATAGCCACTGAGAGCCGTTAACATTATGCTCGCAGTAAATTTTTGGTTTACTTGAAAGTAGAATCTATATAAGAGGGGGGTATAGACAAAAAACAGCGCCTAAGCTCCGCTGAACACAAAAGTGTTATTTAGCAGTGCCAAGCTTTCTTGTCTACGGTGCACACGTTGCAGTTTCAAGGAAGAGACATCACATCAATTGAAGACTTCACCCGAGAAGAAATCAACTACATACTAAAAATCAGCAAAACCATGGAACCCATAGCCAAAAAAGGCTCAGACATGCTCAAAGGAAAAATCCTTGCCAACTTATTCTTTGAACCATCCACACGCACACGCCTAAGCTTCGAAGCAGCCATGCTCAAACTAGGCGGATCCACAATCGGCTTCGGAGACGTAGAAAACACCTCTGTGAAGAAAGGCGAAAACCTCGCAGACACCGTGCGCACCGTAGAAAACTACGCTGACATAATTGCCCTGCGTCATCCACTTGAAGGCGCAGCAAAACTTGCCGCGGAATTCTCCAAAGTCCCAGTAATCAACGCTGGTAGCGGTTCTGAAGAGCATCCAACACAAGCTCTTTTGGACCTGTACACAATTGAGAAAGAGAAGAAAAAAATTGACGGATTAAAAATCGCGTTGGTTGGCGACTTACGTTACGGGCGAACCGTGCATTCTCTGGCTTACGGGCTTTCACAATACAACATTGAGTTGACGCTGATTTCTCCAGATTCCCTGCGGATGCGACGCGAAGTGCTCAGAAAAATACAAACCAAAATTCCCGTGACGGAAACCCAGAACCTGGAAAAAATAATCCCGCAAATAGACGTTTTATACGTCACCAGGATACAGAAAGAGCGTTTCCCCGACCAAGCCGAATACGCTAAAGTAAAAGGCGTCTACAGAATTGACCTGGAAACCCTCTCAAACGCAAAGAAAGATCTGATAATTCTTCATCCACTGCCACGTGTGGACGAAATCGCCGCAGAAGTTGACAGCACACCGCAAGCGCGTTACTTCCAGCAAGTCTGGAACGGCATCGTCGTTAGAATGGCTCTGTTGGCGCTTGTTTTAGGCTCAATAAAGTGAAAAAGCCTGTTTAGGTCATGTTAAACCTGTCAAACGTCATTACTGTACTGATGGCACCACACGAGGGACATTTGTGCAAATCGCCAAACCAACTCTTTTTACAGTTATGGCAGTAAGTGACTTTGCGGTTGTAAGTTAAAAACTCCACATCCTGCTTATCCATCAAATACAACGTTAACTTCATGAGCTCTTCCGGCTTGTTCTCAGCACCATTTGCCTCTATAATGGTCAGGTTTCCGCCTTGATTCAAACCCTTCAGCTTTCGCTCCACTTCCAACTGTTCAGATGGTACGGACAAAAAGTCGCCTGCTTGAAGCTGCAGTCTTCGCGTGGTGGAGTAGAAAGGTTTCTCTCTGGTTCCAGAAAACTTGACTTTCGCAACGCCGTATTTCTCAATGTCCAAATGAGCAAGCCTCGCCGAAGCTTCGGGACTGTGCAGGATAGCTGGAAACATGCGTTTTCCATGTTTTCGCCCCATTTTGTGAACAAACGCCAGAGTAGTTTGCACAATTTCTTCAGCAAATTTGAGGCTTTCTTCGTGGCTAAAGTTTTTCTCCGTGAAACCCTCAACGGCTTCTTTGAAGCCTGCAAAGTTGATGATGCTGGAGCAGTTTTCCAGCCTAAAGTACATGTCACCGTTGGTGTTTTGCATCATGAAAGGCAAAACGGTTTTCCCATGTTGCTTAAGTGCTCTATGTTTAATGCCCAGTGCACGTGCCGAGAGTTCGCATCTTTCTTTGAGGCTGTTGAAGAATTTGGTTCTGTCTTTTTCGCTTTCATGAACAATTCTTGGCAGATTTATTGTTACGTATCCCAAGCAGCCTGTCCGTAGCGTGTCAGTTTCCCAGTCCTCGGTCAAGTTAGTTTCAAGTTTGATTCCTGAAACGGAGAAAGCAGTGGTTTTCTCTCCTTTTTGCATGGTGCTAGCGAAGTACACAGTTCCCTTGTCTGCGGCTACGCTGTGAGCTTTCAGGAGAAGCGCTTGGGCTTTTTCGTCTTTGAGGGCTTCGCTGTTAACTTTGATTATTAGCTTCGGGTTAAGAAGGGGCTTTGGTGTACTCTCTTCCAAGAAAATTTCAAGCACAAGCGTGGCTAATAGTTTGCTTTCTTCAGCAAAGTCGCCATATTTGCCCGCTATTTTTCCCTGTACCCCAATGGCTTGTTTAGCAGCAAGATACTTTGGAATCGATAGCTCAAGCGATAACGTGACATCTGCGTGTTGGTTCACGTTTAAAATGAATAAACGCAGAGTCTCCTTTACTCTGGCGGCATCAATACCTTTTGCGTATGGTGCAAGAAACAGATTGAAGTAGTCGATGGTTTGGGTCTGGTTCACTTCTGGGCGTGCATGCAGGATAACGTTGAGTGTCAGGATTAAAGCTGCTTCGAAGCTTTCTGGTGGTTTCTCAGAATGCTGCAGTGCATTATAGTTGTCTAGTTTTAAGCCATTTTGAAGAAAGAATCTGAGGTCATGCATCACTTCGTTGGGTTTTAGAATCCATGTGCCTAAGCCGTTGATGTGTAATGCACCCGACAAGTGAGCATCTGCAATGTCTCGGGGAAAAACGTTTAGCAACGTGTATTCTCGCAAAACGGTTTCTCCCGCTGTTACCAACATGGAATCAGAGTCTTCTGTGTGGTCTTTATCTTTAGCTTCAATTAAAGCAGTAACCTCGTGGACAGGTAACCCTAGTCTTGTGAGTTTGTGGCGGTAATCTTCCAGACCCTTTTCAATTAGAAGCGCGTTGACGATTTCCCTGATTAATGGTGCAGTTAGATATTTTGTTTTAGATTTGAGGATGAGTTTTTCTGCCTCTTTGGCGGCTTTCTGCGCCACATCAGCAGGCATTTTTGCTTCTCTTATGAGGGAGTTGGCGATTTTGTTTGCATCAAACTCTTCAAACGTGAAATGCGAAGTGCGAACAAGCATGCCTTTGGGCTTGACGGCTTTTTTTTCTACTCTGTCGGCAACGTCTATAACCATCTTGCCTAAGTCGGTTAAGAAATATTTTTTTGCGTCCACATCAGCTTCCACCAAACCTGCTTTCAACAAAAATTTTAGGTGATATGCAAATCTTCCTGCGTCGCGGCTTGGGTTCATTTTCAAGGCGTTCATAAGTTCGGTGTATGAGAGGGCTCCTTTGTCGAAGAGTAGATTTAGGATTTGCAGCCTGAGCGGTGACGAAACAGCTTTTAAGACTTTTACGCCGCGTGTGCGATGTGGAAGCGCCATCCTTTTGGTTCCCTCTTTGAGTGCCTGTAGCTATTGTCAAGCCACAGTTTAAACGTTAGCCAACTGCGTATGTTCTGGTGGAAAATTGTTGTTTAGAGAATGAATTGATGGAGAAAGGCTTTTTTGGTTTGCGAGGTTCGTTTGGGTTTGTTGTTTTGTGGTTTGTTTTGTAATTTGGGTCTTTTTGGTTGCGGTTTGTTGCTGAAAAGCGTGGTTTGCCCATTTCTGAATACAACAGGTTTTCTTTACCTCTGATAGGTACCTATAGTTTTGACCTACCCCTTCCCCTACCCTTTTTCAAATTTCCAACATACTATTGACTTGAAAAAAGCCAATACAGATAGACCCCCTATAGGTTTCTGCATCGAATCTCTAATAGGCACCAAATATGACCACGGGTTGCGCATTCAAGCCAAACGTCAATTATTATTCAGAGAGCTATCGTTTGTTGACGGGATAATCAAGCAAAAAAAGGAAGGTTTATTCTATGAATATGGCTGGCTGGTAGGGCATCGCCATGGCTGCACGCTGTTTGGGGTCGTAGCGTTCCTTGTCGTCTTCGCTGTAAACTGAGACTTCTGCGTTGAACCGCTCCTTCAAGAAGCCCGCCGCGCTTGCGACTATTTCTTTCTCGTCTACCGCTTTGATTTTTAGCATGTTAGCTTTTCGTTCGCTGGATAGCTTTGTCATAGCCTTAAGCACTCGTGGAACAAGTCCTGCAACCTCTTTCAGGTACGGCTTTAACGCTGGGTCAGCAGCGATTTCCTTCATAATCTCGTTGATTTTGGCTTCGCCCACTACCGCCTTCTCGAGGACTTTCAGGTAAACCTGCCACTTCCACGATGCCGCCGTATAGTAGCACACGCGTTTAGGCGCTATTTTTGTGGCTTTCAGGATGTTGAACGTGTCCGCAATTATGTCCGTTACGAGGTTTTCCTGCTCCAAAGCAGCCACATCCACTTTTGCTTCCTCGAATCTTGGCCACTCAGATACACTAACAAAGCCCGTTTCACCTGTTTGGCTCCAAAGCTCCTCACAAGTGTAAGGTGCAAAAGGCGCCAAAAGCTTAACCCAAACCCTAACCGCCTCACCTAACGCCGTCGTGTCTGCTTTGCCTTTCCGTTGGATATACCAGCGCAAATCATTCCACGTTTCAAACAACGCTGTCTGCAGAGCCGTTCGGGTCTTTAGTTCGTCAAGAGCAGACGTAACTTCTCTGATGCGCTGCTGCATTTTACTCATCAACCATCGTTCCAGCGCAGTGGCCTCATCGTTTTTCGCTTTTGACAGAACTTCGCCTGCAAAACCAAGCAACCCTTCAAGTTTTCCCTGAACATCACCAACGTTGTCAGCCCTCCAGTCAGGGTCATCCATACCCTCAGCCCCCAACAGCAACCCACAACGTGTGGCGTCGGCGCCGTACTTTTCAACTGCGCCTTTCATGGTGATGAAGTTGCCTTTGGACTTGTGCATCTGTTTGCCTTCAACCATGAGCATACCGTTTACACCTATGGCGCGGGGCCAGTGTTCAGGCGGAAACAGGGCGGCATGGTGGAAAATGCAGAACGACAAATGGTTAGGCACAAGCTCTTTGGCGGAGTTGCGCAGGTCCAGCGGGTACCAGTAAAGGAATTCTTCTCGCATAGACTTCAGCAGTTCGATATCTAAGTTGACGTTCTTGCTAAGTTCAGCAGGTTCGCCTTTGCCGAGGAAAATGTAATCGAAAACCTCGCGAGTCAACGATTCAGGCTTGATTTTGTGCTGTTGAATATGCTTGTTGACCGTGTAGAATGCCATGTAAACGGTGCTGTCACTGAGGGTTTCGATTATCCAGCCTTTACCCCACGGCAGCGGCGTCCCAAACCCTGTGGTTCGGGCACATGCCCACTCTCTCAGCCAATCAATAACCGTGAAGAACGACAGCTTGGCATTGTCAGGGTAAATCCGCATCTGCTCCACAACCGCTTTCGCTTTGGCTTTCCACTCAGCATCCGAGTAATTCAAAAACCACTGTTCACTAAGAATCTTCACAACACACGGCGTCATGCAGCGGCACACAACAGACTCAGGCAAATCATACATACTGTCCGCCACACCTGCCTTCTTGAAGTCGCCGATGAGCACATCTTTTGCTTCCCTGACGGTTTTTCCAGCGTAAATCCCACAGTTTTCTTTGAGCACACCACCGTGAAACTCTTTCTTGTACAAAGCCTTGGTGGCTTCGTCCGCTTTGGGGTCATGCTGGTCTTTGATGCCCATCTGGGCCACAATCTCCACCGCAGGGAAATCGCCGTAGCCTTCAACTTTAATCAGCGAAATAGGCTTAATCGCCTTAACCATTTCCGCATCCACCCCAAAATCCTTCAAAACTTCGGGTTTTTCCTGCAAATCCCTCAACGCCAGCCAATCATACGGAGCATGCGCAGGCACACTGTAAACAACACCTGTGGCATGTTTCGCATCTACAAACCAACCAGGCAAAATCGGAAAACGTGCATGCGTAAGTGGGTTTTCGAAGGTTTTCCCGATAAGTTCTCTACCTTTGAATGAACGGTTAACTTGGACGGTACGTTCTTGCTCTTTGAGTTTCTCGGCGGCTTCTTGGCTGATTACCCATTTTTCGCCGTTAACCGTGGCTTCGACGTAATCCGCTTCGGGGTTAATCCACATGTTAGTAACGCCGTAAATCGTTTCAGGGCGGAAAGTAGCCGCAGGCAAAAACGTCTCCTCGTCCAGCTTGTACTTGATTAGGGTATACTCTTCAGGCGTGACGCCCTCGCCAATTTGCCTGTCATGGTCACCTGTGGGGCTCTTGTCCTTGGGGCACCAAACCACAGGATGCGTACCCTTCGTCACGTAGCCTTTCTCGCGCAGGTTCGCGTACTGCCACTCGATGAACTTCTGGTAAGTCGGCCAAACCGTGGTGAATTCACGGCGCCAGTCGACGCTAAAGCCTATGCCTTTGGCAGCCATGCGGCCCTCATTTGTGTAATACTGAGCCATGTACAGGGGGTCAACGAATTTTTGCAGTTCCGCTTCGGGTACGCCGTCCATCTCCCGAAGCACCCGAATGTACGCCTCGTCACCCTTCGCCACACGCTGACTAGCACCTAGAAGGGGTTGTCCTGTCCAGTGCCAAGCCCACGGCCAAAGCACATTGAAGCCTTGCATCCGCTTGAACCGCGCGTAAGCGTCGACGCGGCTGGCGGTGAACGCGTGACCCACATGTAGCGGACCGTTCATGTAGGGGTAAGGAAAAGTTACAAACATCTTCTTTCGTTTCGGGTCAGGGTCAGCTTCGAAAACGCGGCTGGTTTCCCATCGGCTGCGCCATTTGTCCTCAATTTGCTTTGGGCGGCTCATGGAACTGTTGATTCGCCCGTCAGCTATTAAGAGTTTTGCTTCCCTCTGAAAGAGGATTTAACCTAAAACGACAAATACAGAAACATGCCATAAACAGCGTGCAGTGGTTACGATGGCTGAAGAGAAACAGATGACCAAAGTTATAGCGATTTTCCGCCAAAGAGGACAGGCAGCGTTGGAGTTTGCAAGGCAAACAGTCAAGCAAGAAGAAGTAGCGTTTACGCCTCTTCGAGAAGCGCTACACTATTTTATGGACAGTTGGGAGGATGTTTTGCATCCAGCTTTGGTTTCGCTTGCATGCGAAGCCGTAGGTGGAAACCCTGATTCCACAACTCAGCTGAGTGCCGCCATTGTGTTGCTTGCGGGCGGCGCAGACGTGCACGACGACATCATAGACCAGTCAGTAACTAAAGGTTCTAAGCCAACGGTTTTTGGGAAATTCGGCAAAGACATGGCCGTACTTGCAGGCGACGCGCTTCTGCTACAGGGCACATATGTGTTGCATGAAGCCTGTGAGGTGTTGCCGAAAAGCAAGAGGCAGGAAATTTTGAAGATAATCAAGCAAGCTTTTTTTGAGGTTAGCGGGGCAGAAGCAGAGGAAGCAGGCTTCAGGGGGAGACTAGACTTGTCAGGACCTGAGTATCTGGAGATTATACGGGGTAAAGTGGCTGCTGGAGAAGCCTCTACGAGGATAGGCGCCATTGTTGGTGGCGGAACAGCGGCGGAGGTGGAGGCGCTGGGTCACTACGGTAGAACGTTTGGGGTGCTGATGACTATACGAGACGAGGTCATAGACATGTTTGAGCCTGAAGAGCTTAAGAACAGGGCTGAACGAGAATGCCTGCCGCTGCCCATTCTGCTCACATTTAAAGATGAGGTAAAAAAGGCGGAAATTCTGCAGTTGCTTAAAGAGGAATTAACAGAGGACACTGTTGATAAAATAGTGGATGTAGTGTTGGCTTCGAAGGAAGCTTTTGATTTGAAAGACGAGATGAAACGACTAATAAAAGAAGAAAAGCACAACATAACAGCAGTTGGAAATTGTAAAGAAACATTGATATCTTCGTTAGAGTCAACACTGGAGAACCTATAACAGATACGAATGGCTCAACAATAAAAAAGAAGGAAATTAAATCCAAGAGCCTGCGAGTCTTATTGGTTTATTGTTCTTCATTTGAAGCCTTCTCCTTTCTGTAGTTCTGTTGAACAGAACTACTTAAAAATTTTGTGGTAATCTGTCTGTACCTAAAATCAGGTTTTCAGGTTCTAAATCCTTATTTCTCCACAATCACATAATAGAACAAATGGCATGAAAGTGAATGCTATCAGCACCATCACATCAAAGGCTTGGAATTGAAGCAAAAACTGTATTCACAAACGTTATGATAGTTGTGAATCCGCTTGTGTGGTATTATGCTGTAATTTCTGTTTTACAAGACGTTATCGGAAAAATGTCGTTGGATACGTCTATGGCACTTTTGGTTTGGGGTATTCATTTTTCTGGGCTTATATCTGCTGCTTTGCTGGGAAATTTGTTGACCCAAAAAATTGGGCAAAGACGCTTTTTGATATTTTGGATGACGTTGGGAATAATATCCTCGCTGACTCTGGGTGCAATTTATGTTTCAAATATTCTAATTGTAAGTTTTCTCGCACTTTTGTTGGGGGTGTCCTTAGGAGTAGGAATGCCTACGTGTATGCGGTTTTACACAGACTGCATACCTATCGAAAAACGGGGGCGAATTAGCGGAATCATCATGTTTACTTTTGTTATCGCAATGTTAATGTTAACTATTGTTTCGGTTGACGCAATTTTTATAGGAGTTATCCTTGCAGTTTGGCGGTTGTCAAGCCTGCTGACTTTTCTTTGGTCAAAAATTTCAGCAGTAGCTCCATTCAAAGAGCTGAAACAGAAAACGGGGGCTACATCCTATAAACAAATAATTAGCCAACAAACGTTTATTCTGTATTTTATCCCATGGGTTATGTTCTCTTTAGTGAATTATTTGCCTGCAGCGTTACAGGCCAGTTTTGTGGGAGAACAAAATGCGTTTCTTTTAGTGATTCAAAATGGGTTTATAGGAATATTTGCAGTTGTTGGTGGTCTCCTTTTAGATTACATCGGACGCAAACGTATAGCCATTGCTGGATTTGTCATGATTGGTCTTAGCTTCTCCTTTTTAGGTGCGTATCCTGAAAGCGTATTCAGCTGGTATCTTAGCGCTATATTAGGCGGTATAGCTTGGGGTTTTGTGTTTGTACTGTTTATTTTAACAATTTGGGGAGATATGAGTCACAGTGCACCAAGTGATAAGTACTATGCTCTTGGCGTAACACCTTTTTTTGTCTCACAATTTCTAGGATTAACGGTAGGCAAGTACATTGCGATTAACGTTCAGCCCTATGCTCTTTTCTCTTTTACCGCATTCTTCCTGTTTTTGGCTGTTCTGCCCTTAATTTACGCGCCTGAGACGTTGCCTGAGAAAACCCTCAAAGACCGCGACCTCAAAAGCTACACCGAAAAAGCCCTCAAACAAGCACAGAAAGAAGCGGAGAAAAGCCAGAAAAAAGGCAACAACAAAAAAGCGTCTGATGACCCTGAGGGCGAAGCTGAGGATAACCAAGAGGGGTATGAGGAAGCGCGGAAGTTAGCGGAAAAATACTATTAAGCCAGCGCTGTTCAACTGTATGGCATGTTCTTCCACGTGATACTCACAACCGACTGCAACCTCCAGTGCAGGTACTGCTTTGGCGAAACGATGGATGATTTTGACGAGGACTTCGGCGAGTTCGAACTGGACTATTCCCTGCCCAGAAAAGCAGAGTACCCTGTGGAGATGTTGGCTGAGTTCTGCGGGAAAGATGCGGATTGTGTGGTGACGTTTTACGGCGGCGAACCGCTCCTTGCCGCAGACACAATGAAACAAGTCATGGACACCGTAAAGCCCAAGCACTTCATGATTCAAACCAACGGCTTGCTGCTGGACCAGTTGGAGCCAGAGTACGTTAACCGCTTCCACACAATTCTAGTTTCCATTGATGGGGAAGAAGCATTAACGGACTATTACCGTGGCAAAGGCACCTTCCGCAAAGTCGTAGACAACCTGAAGTTAATCAAGCGAAACGGTTTTGGAGGCGAATTAATCGCCCGTGTGACGGTTATGGAGCAAACTGACATCTACAAACAAATCCGATGGCTCTTGGACAATGATGAATTCAAGTTCACCAGCGTACATTGGCAGCTGAATGCTGGTTTCTGGGGAAACGACTACGCGAGGCGAGACTTCAAAAAATGGAGCGAAGAAAACTACATTCCAGGAGTGGAGAAGCTGGCGCGGTTCTGGGTGGACCAAATGGAAACGCAAAGTACGGTGCTGAGGCTTTACCCGCTTTTGGGCATTGCCAGTTCGCTGTTGCTTGACAAGGAACCAAGTCTGCTACGTTGTGGGGGTGGCTGGATAAATTACGCCATCCAAACAGACGGCTACATCATACCGTGCCCGACCATGTGGGGCATGAAAAAATACTACTTAGGCCACATCGCAGAAACGAATCCAGTAAGTCTTGGAAAAGTCTTTGTTAACGACGCGCCATGCACTGAATGCGACATTCTAGGAGTGTGTGGCGGGCGCTGCCTCTACGCGAATATCACGAAGAGGTGGAGCAACGAAGCCTACGCAGAGGTTTGCAACACAGTGAAGGGGTTAGTGACGACGGTGGAGATGGAGTTGCCTAGAATTAAACGGCTTATTCGCGATGGAAAAGTAAGTCTAAGCGACTTTGAGTATCTGAGGTATAATGGCTGCGAAATTATTCCTTGACCTTTAAATCATGACGTGTGCGGTGTGTTTTGAGCTGCAACCTGCACTGGTTGATTAGTGAATATCCATGGTTCTTCTGTTGCCACTGATGGGTTTGGGTCAATTGGGAGGGTCACAGTAAATTTTGTGCCTTTCCCAGCGGTGCTCTCAACCGAGATTTTTCCGCCATGCGCCTTCACTATGCGTTTGCATATGGATAAGCCAAAACCCATACCCTTTGCCTTAGTTGTGAAAAGCGGAACCCACAGCTTACTCAACGTTTCCTCATCCATTCCTACGCCAGTATCCTCGAAAACTATTTCCAAACTGCCTTTTCTAGCTCTGCTTGTTATGGTTAATATTCCCCCCTCGGGCATGGCGTCGATGGCGTTTTTGATCAGGTTCACGAAGACGCGGCTCACTTTTCCAGTGTCAACTTGAATTATAGGCGTATCTTCCGAGGAATCTTTGATTTTAATTTTTTCTGGAACCTCGATGAGGTACAAGGCATTTTTGAGTAGCATCTTCGGCGTAGTTTCTGAGAGTTCTAGCTTTATGTCTCTGGAGTAGTCTAGTAGGTCGTTGATGATTTTGTTGGAGTAGTCGATACTTTTGTCTATTGTTGAGAGCACATCTTTGCATTTGGCGTCCATTGTGCCGAAGTGTTTGTTTCTTAGGAGGTACGCTGCGCCTTTGATGCTTGTTAGGGGGTTGCGTAGGTCGTGTCCTACCATGCCTGCGAGTTCGCCGATGGCAGCCAACCGCTCAGACTTAACAAGTTTTGCTTGGGTTTGCTTTAATTGCTGGGTTCTTTCAGCCACTAGTTGTTCTAGTTTTTGAGAGTATTCTGCGAGTTTATTCTGCAACTGTTTCTTCTCAGTTATGTCTACTGAAAGCTCCAATGCGGCTATGACTTTTCCATGTTTGGCCTTTATTGGAGTGACAATAAGTTGGAAAGTATGTTGTTGGCCCTTGTCGTCTTTGAATGACCATTCGTGGGCATCGAATTTAATTTTTGAGTTGAAAATTTTGGTTACTCCACAATCGGGGCAGGGTGTTTGTCGTTTTTCATATGTAGAGTAACATAGTTTGCCGTCCACGTTTCCGTTAACCTGTTTTAAGAGATTGTTTGCCCAAAGTATGCGGTAGTCTTTGCTTATTATTGTGAGTCCTGCCCCGATGTTCTGTGTGATGTCATCAAGCATGTCGCGTTCTTGTTTGAGGGCGTCTTCCATTTTTTTGCGTTCAGAAATGTCTCGCATAATTCCCATGAAGCACATTTTTCCCTTTAACTTCAAAACAGAAGCTGAAAGTTCTAATGGAAATTTTTCGCCGTTTTTTCGTAGTGCGTTGAACTCTATTGGAGTTCCAGAGAATCGCTTGTTAGGGTTCATTCTTTTGACGAGGTTTGAATGGATACCGTGATGTATTGGTGGGAGAATTAATTTCTCCATTTCTTTTCCAATTGCCTCTTCTTCGGTGTAGCCAAAAATTCTTTCTGCTGAAGGGTTCCAATAAACAATTTTACCCAACTCATCCATTAAGATGATTGCAGCCATCGCAGAATTGCTTATTGCATGGAATCTCTCTTCGCTCGCCTTCAGGTCTTCTTCAAGTTCACTGCGGTTGGTTATGTCTGTGAATATCGTGGCAAATTTTCCTTTAATTGGAGAAAAAACAGAGATGCTGAAATGCTTTTTTAGGGGTGGAAAATATGTCTCGAATGAAACAGATCTTCTTGATTCCGCGACTTTTGCATAGGTTTCCAGGTATGGGGGTTCGTTTGTCCCGTAAAGTGCAGAAGCTTTTTTACCTATAGCGTCGGCTCTTTTTATTCCCGTAATCAGTTCATATGCGGGATTAGCATCCAATATTATATAGTCCACAGCTTTGCTTGACCCATCATAGACCACTTCATGGAGACAAAAACCTTCACTCATTGAGGAAAACAAAGAACTGTATTTTTCCTCACTTTCGATAATCTCACCTGCTTTCTTTTCGACAAGCCATTCTAGTTTCTCAGCGTACTCCTTGAGTTGCATCTCGTTTTTCTTTCGCTGAGTGATGTCGCGGAAAATAACAAGGTCAGCAGGCTGCTCTGCATAGGTAATTTTTTTGGCGTTTACCTCGCAGTACACAACCTCTCCAGTTTTGGGGTGGACAAAAGTTAATTCATAAGGCTCAACGGGTAACCCGCGGTGTCTTTTGCTCAGATTTTCTAACAGAAGGGCTTTGCTTTTTTCCGATATAATTGTCTGTTTCAAAAATGATGTCCCAATTACTTCTTCGCTGCTTAAACTCGTGTAAGTCTCAAAAGCAGTGTTTACAACTAGTAAAAGCCCTTTTTCGTTGACAACAACAGCGGGGTCAACTATGAGGTTCAGAAGCGATATGAAATTGGTCTCTTCACCTGTTCGCCCAAATTGCGGCTCATCAATAACTTGAACAGCCTTTACTGCGTTGCTTTTTGAAGAGGGTAAGCTCTGTTTAACCATACCAACATACTTTGGTAAAGTGAAATCTTCTACCTCGGCGGCTCGGCAAGTTCCGTTAACTTTCTCATGGAGTTTTTTCATTAACATTGCTTCTAAAGGTTTACTGCCTGATCCAAAAATTCCGCTAAGGGCCTTAGCAAAACTGTCAAGACGATGGGGAATTTCATGTCTTTTAAGGTCATGCTTATGCTCTAAATGATAGTATATCGCTGATTTTGCGTTTTCGCCCAAAGCAGAGAATGTTTCCTCAATTACGTCTATAAATATCGCGTTGAAGTTCTGTTCGGTAATCTCCTCTGCGGCTTCTTGCATGGCTTTTCCTCGTTTTCAGGGAAAACGTTTTTTTCGCGGCTAACGGCTCTATTAAGAATAGAACTTGAGAACATTAAATAAAGTCTGTGAATCAGTAATCCACACGCCAAATTCAACGCTATCCGCAGATTCTGAAGCAGAAACGGTCAAGAGTTATATTTTTGATTAATTAGAGTGTTGCAGTGGTGACTAAGCTTTGTCTTTGACGTTGCGTGATGCTCAGCATTTGTGTTGGAAAACATTCAAGAAACTTGAAGCGAAAAACAAAAAACAGTTAACAGAGTCCGAAATGGTTGCGGACTTGGTGAAGAAAGCTGGCGCCTTAGCAGAAAAAATACCGCGCAAAGAAGGCTCAGGCGACGCTGCAGAAAAAGAGACTCTTGGAAAACATCTCTCGGAGATGCTTTATGTGGCGTTTGTTTTGGCGGAGAGTTACGGCGTAACTTTAGAGGACTCATTCATGCAGACCATTGACGAGTACATCCTTGTATTTGTGAGTTAACAACCGCAAAAGTTTATGTTTTCCCTTAAAACAATGCTACATGATTAACATGGACATACTTGAAGTCAGAGACTTGTCAGTTAACGTCGAAGACAAGCTTATCCTCAAGAACATCACCTTCAGCCTGAAAGAAGGCGTCAGCCACATTCTTTTTGGTCCGAACGGTTCAGGGAAAACCACCCTCATAAGCACCCTTATGGGTCTTCCAGGGTACGAGGTGGTTTCAGGCAAAATTTTTTTCATGGGCGAAGACATAACCCAGAAAGGCGTAGATGAAAGAGCAAAACTTGGTTTGGTGGTCAGCTTCCAGAATCCTCCTGAGATTACAGGCGTACGACTGGGCGACTTGTTGAAGTTATGTCTGGGAAAAGCTTCCACGGACGAGTTCACAGAAGAAGAGCAGAAACAGATTGAAGCGTTCAAACTTACAAGCTTTTTGAACAGGGAAACTAATGTGGGTTTTTCAGGCGGAGAGAGAAAGCGTAGTGAGATTCTGCAGCTAATTTTCTTGAAACCCAAACTTATGCTGTTAGATGAGCCAGACAGCGGCGTAGACGTGGAAAGCCTCAGGTTAATTGCCAGCGAAATCCAGCATTACGTGGAAGCCACGGGCAGCAGCGCGTTGATTATAACGCATAAAGGCGACATCATGGAACATGTGAAGGCGGGGTACGGCTGCATACTGCTTCAGGGACAGTTCCACTGCTTCACGGAGCCTATGGGAATTTATGAAGACATTAAGAAACTTGGCTACGAGGGATGCGTAGCTTGCAGGATGCGAACACGCGAGGGATGGCAAAGTGAGCAGTAACAAAAAGAATGACCTTGTTAACGTTCCGCACCAGATTCTGGAAGAAGCCCAGAAAGCAGGCATCGAAGCCCAAGAAGAAAAACGAGCAGGCACCTTTTTCCATGTTGACCAAACGACGGTGCACTCTAAAGTTAACGAGCTTTTTGAGGGCAAGCTGGAGCTTATGGATGTCAAAGATGCTTTGCAGAAGTATTCGTGGCTTAAAGATTACATGTGGAAACTGGTGGACAAGAACAAGGACGAATTCACAAAGAAAGTCGCTGAAGACTACAGCGGTGGCTACTTCATGCGGATTCTGCCTGGCGCGGAATTAACGTTCCCGTTGCAGTCGTGCCTTATGATTACGCAGAAAAACTTGGAACAGCGAGTGCACAACATAATAATCGCTGAGGAAGGCTCAAAAGCACACATCATCACAAGTTGCCTTCAGCATTCAAATGTTCCGAGTGCGGCGCATTTGGGGATTTCAGAAATTTACGTTAAAAAGGGTGCTGTGTTGAATTTTACGATGATTCATCAGTGGAGTGAAAACACGCTGGTGCGCCCACGAAGTGCGGTCGAGATAGGTGATGGGGCTACGTTTGTGTCGAATTATGTGTGCATGCGCCCTGTTAGGGATGTACAGATGTACCCTGCGGCCTACTGCAGAGGCGTGAATTCACGGGTAAGTTTCAACAGCATCCTGTACGGGCACAAAGACAGCCAACTGGACATAGGCTCAAAAGCGGTCCTCAGCGGCAAAGGCAGCAAAGCAGAGATGGTAAGCCGCGCCATAGCCCGCGAAGGCTCAAAAATGATAATCAGAGGCATGATTGAAGGCGACAGCTCTGACTGCAAGGGGCATTTGGAGTGCCGTGGTTTGCTTATGGATGACAAGTCGTTTATGCAGTCCATTCCTGAGTTAATTGCGAAAAAGAAGGGCGTGGAGATTACGCATGAAGCAGCGGTGGGCAAAATCAGCGAGAAAGAAATAACTTACTTGATGACACGC
The DNA here is from genome assembly GCA_937873375.1 of Candidatus Bathyarchaeota archaeon. Classification (GTDB taxonomy): domain Archaea; phylum Thermoproteota; class Bathyarchaeia; order Bathyarchaeales; family Bathycorpusculaceae; genus JADGNF01. The sequence goes on along the minus strand of CALMWK010000068.1, from coordinate 8,499 downwards.
AAGTTGTCGCGTGACCAAGCGGTTTCGTTGATTATACGTGGTTTTATGGATGTGGGCATTCTTGGTTTGCCTGATGCTTTGAACGTGGAGATAAAGAGTATAGTGGATGCTTCGACGCAGGCGGACTAGCCGGTAATCTAGGCAAGGAAACAAGCGAGACGGTTTATAGTTTCTTGTAGACTACGTCTCGTTCTTTGGCTGGCTGTGCCAGTTTTAAGCCTACGCTTTGTCCGCCTTCAGCTCTTTGGATGTTTGTGTGCTCGATTTGAATGGATTCAACAACTTGCTCAAAATCTGTTGTTGGTCCTTTGATGAGTATGCGGTCTCCTACGGATAGTGGCGCGGTAAGGTCGATTATTGCAACGTTAATTTTGGAGAAAAAATGTGTTACAGACCCAATTTCAATTATGTCTTCCTCAAGCAACATTTCAGCCCCAAATGTAGTATATGGTGAAGGACATAAAAGACTTTAGCAAAAACAGCGTCTTTTTTGGCTTTTTATGATTTAAAAAGAAAACGAAAATGCAAAAAGGTTTTCGATTCAAACAACTCAAGAAGAGAGTACAGTCAAAAACGCACTATAAATAATGAAAATTAGCGCAAAAAAGAAACAAAAGAAAAGAAAAAAGAAGGTTTACTTCTTGTTGTTTAACTGCCTGCGCAGTTCTTCGTATGTGGACTTTATGTCGTCAATGGAAGCGTCGTCTTCCAGAGTTGAAACGTCGCCTATGGGCGCTCCAACCAGCACTGCTTTGAGGATTCTGCGCATGATTTTGCCGCTGCGTGTCTTTGGCAGCTTGTTAACCATGACGATGGCGTCGGGTGTGGCAATTGGACCGATGGTTGTTCGGATGTGTTTTACAAGTTCAGCGCGAAGTTCGTCGCTTGGTTGGAAACCGCTTCTTAGCGTGACGAATGCTACAGGTACTTCGCCTTTTACTGCGTCTTCTTTGCCCATAACGGCTGCTTCGGAGACTGCGGGGTGAGAAACCAGTGCGCTTTCTAACTCGACGGTGCCGATGCGGTGGCCTGCAACTTTGAGGACTTCGTCAGCTCTGCCCAAAAGCCAGTAGTACCCATCGGGGTCTTTGACTGCGTAGTCGCCTGTGTAGTACGTGTTAGCCCATTTTCCGAAGTATGTCTGTTTGAAGCGGTCAGGGTCTTTCCATAGTGTTTGCAGCATACCTGGCCAAGGTGATTTTACTACGAGGAAGCCTTTGTTGCCTGCAACTACTGGTTGGCCTTTTTCGTCGTAGATGTCGGCGTTGATTGCTGGTAAAGGCAGGGTTGCTGAGCCAGGCTTCAATGGGGTAAGCTCTATTCCTGAGAGTGGAGAAATCATGAATCCACCGGTTTCTGTCTGCCACCATGTGTCAATTATGGCAAGTTTCTCTTTGCCTATGATGCGGTAGTACCATTTCCATGCTTCAGGGTTTATGGGTTCACCGACTGTGCCGAGTATTCTAAGAGAGCTGAGGTCGTGTTTGAGTACCCATTCCTCACCGAACTTCATGAACATCCTAACTGCTGTAGGTGTACCGTAGAGTATGGTGACGCCGTGTCTTTCGATGATGCTCCACCAGCGGTCTTGTGCTGGGTAGTCAGGTGTGCCTTCGAACAGAAGCGCGGTAACACCTAAGCTTAATGGAGCATAGACGTTGTATGTGTGACCGGTAATCCAGCCGATGTCAGCAACGCACCAGTAGATGTCCTCGTCAGAGGGGTTAAATGCCCATTTGAGCGTCCAGTAAGCCCAGACTAAGTATCCGCCTGTGCCATGCTGCACACCTTTTGGCTTGCCTGTTGTGCCTGAAGTGTAAAGAATGAACAAGGGGTCAGTTGCTTGCATGTGTTCTGGTTCAACGTAAGCGTTTGCACCTGCTTGGGTCAAGACATCGTCATACCAGAAGTCACGGCCTTCTTTCATCTGGATTGGTTGACCAGTGCGTTTCACAACTATGACTTTCTCCACGCATGATGTAGTCATCAATGCGCGGTCTGCATTGTCTTTGATTGCTACTGGTTTTCCTCGCCTGAAAGAGCCGTCTGCTGTGACCAAGATTTTTGCGCCGCAGTCGTTTATTCTGTCGGCTAAGGCTTCAGCGCTGAAACCTGAAAAGACTACAGTGTGAATTCCGCCGATTCTTGCTGTTGCAAGCAAAGTTATGGGCAACTCAGGAATCACAGGCAGATAAACCGCAACGCGGTCGCCTTTTTTGAGACCAAACTCTTTGAAGATTTTTGCGAGTTTGTTTACTTCTCGGTAAAGCTGATAGTAGGTGTAAGTTTTAACTTCACCCATCTCGCCTTCCCAAATATACGCAAGTTTGTTCTTGCGGTAAGTCTTCACGTGCCTGTCTAAGGCGTTGTAGGAGATGTTGAGTTCTCCGCCAGCGAACCACTTGTAAAATGGAGGATTTGAGTCATCCAGCACTTTGTCAAAGGGTTTGAACCAGTCGATGGCTTTGGCTTTTTCAGCCCAGAACTCTTGCGGATTCTTGATGGATTTTTCCCATTCTTGTTTCCGCTTCTCACCTGAAGAAACTTTTTCGCTACTTGGACTATATTTCTCGTTGAACGGTAAGCTAGATTCAGACATTTCTTATCATCTACAGATAGGTTTGGGGAAACTCATACAGCCGCAGAATATTAAAGCTTTGTGCGTTTTTATGGAAATAATAAAAAAAGGAGATAGGTGTTTTTTACTTTACGGGACAGATAGGCAGTATAGTTTTTCCGTGCGCTTCGTTTAGCACTTCTGCGAGAGCCAAGTAGACCGCGCTTAAGCCGCAGATGACGCCTTCGTAGCCTGTTATCGTCGCGATTGTTGCATTTCCCGTCAATTCTTTTGTCACCAGCAGGAAGAACAGAACTGCTAAGCTAGCGAATACGAATTGTACTGCACGGTTCGCTTTCAAAGTGCCAAAGAACATTGCGAAGGTGAACAGCCCCCACATGAAGAAGTAAGCGGCCATTGCTGTTTCCGTTGGTGCGTTGAGTCCAGGGAAGAACGTTGTTTTTGGTAAGACTAGGAGCAGTACAAGTGACCACCAGAAGAGCCCGTAAGAGGTGAATGCTACGGTTCCGAAGGTGTTGCCTTTTTTGAACTCCATTATGCCAACTATGACTTGTGCGAGTCCACCGTAAGCTAAGCCCATTGCCAGAATCATTGTGTCGAGCGGGAAGAAGCCAGCGTTATGCAGATTCAGCAGCACAGTTGTTAAGCCGAAGCCTAATAGTCCAAGCGGTGCGGGATTCGCCAATTTTTCACTCATTGTTTCACATCGTATTTGTAGTGTTTTAGACGTTGTTCGGTGTTTTTGCATATAACCTTTCTGGTTTGGTCAGGTTTTTCTCCGTTTACATGCAACGTATTTACCTATCTCCAAAGAGCTAAACACAATAGCGGCAAACAGTATCGCAAGACCCCAGTCTAAAAGTTCAGGTGAATTCACACCGAAAATACCCTGAACCCCAGGTGTGTAGAGCACAAACAACTGTAGCAACATAGACGAAATTATGGCGTACCACAGGAACTTGTTCTTGAACACACCAACCTTAAACACAGTATACTTCAGCGAACGAGCCGAAACAGCATTAGCCAACTCCATAAGAATCATTGCTGTAAACAGTTGTGTTCTAGACGCCATCAATTGAGCAGGGCCTTCCCAAGGTCTATGGTAGAAGTAACCGAACAGCAGCAGAACTGTCATCAATACTGGCACGACGGTAAGGTAGATTTTGACATCTCGTGTAAAGATGCTCTCGAAGAGTTTTCGGGGTTTACGCTGCATCAAGTCTGGGTCACCTGGATCAACGCCTAAAGCAATTGCGGGTAACCCATCTGTTACGAGATTTATCCAAAGAATCTGCACTGCGGTTAGTGCAATTGTTGCCTCGCTTATGGCTCCAAGTTCCGAGCCTGGCGAGATTATGTTAGCTAAGATTGGCACAGAGAGCACAGCAATGAAAATAACCAAGATTTCCATAATGTTGCAACGTAACAAATACGTCAGGTATTTTTTGATGTTATCATAGATTTCGCGTCCTTCTTTTACCGCTTTCACTATGGACGCAAAGTTGTCGTCTGCAAGTACCATGTCGGAGGCTTCTTTGGTCACCTCAGTTCCGGTTATGCCCATGGATATGCCTATGTCAGCTCTTTTGAGAGCGGGGGCATCGTTTACTCCGTCGCCTGTCATGGCGACAACTTGGTCTTTGGCTTTCCATGCTTTGACGATGCGCATTTTGTGTTCGGGTGAAACTCGCGCGTAAATTACAATGTTTTCAACTACCGCAGCAAGTTGTTCGTCGCTCATTGCTTCGAGTTCTGCGCCTGTGAGAACTTTACCTTCTTCTTCGTTTTCGCCAATCAGGTTCAGTCCTTTTGCCACTGCGGTTGCGGTGAGTTTGTGGTCGCCTGTTATCATCACGACGCGTATTCCTGCGTCTCTGCACAGGGTTATGGCGTCTTTGACCTCGTTGCGTGGGGGGTCAATCATGCCGATGGCACCTACGAAAACAAAGCCTTCCTCCATTTTCTCGCCGAAGTCTTCAGCGGTTGCTGGGAGTTCTTTGTAAGCAAAGCCCAAGTTTCGCAGTGCCTGCAGTGCCATGGCTTCTGTGACTTTGAGAAGTTTAGTTTGGTTTTCTTTAGTTAGTTTTTGCACTTTGCCGTTCTGGAGAATATGGGTGCACTTGTGTAGAACTATTTCAGGTGCGCCTTTCATGTAAGCCATTTTTTTGTTGCCTACAACGTGTATGGTGGTCATGCGTTTGCGTTCCGAAGAGAAGGGAATCTCGGCTATGCGTGGTTCTTGTTTGTCAAGGTCGTCTTTCCACAGGTCGGCTTTGGCGGCGGTTACGATTAATGCGCCTTCTGTTGGGTCACCTTTGACAAGCCACTTTTCTGTTTTCGTATCTTTCTCAAGGTTGGAGTCGTTGCAGAGTGAAGCAATCTTTAGAAGCGTTTTTAGTTGTTCGTCCGGGGTTATTTTTTTGTCGTCTAAGTGGAACTCGCCTTCGGGTGCGTAGCCGATTCCTGTTACTTTGATGGCGGCGTCGTTGGTGTATATGCGCTGTACGGTCATTTCGCCTTTCGTCATGGTGCCGGTCTTGTCGCTGCAGATGACGCTTGTGCTTCCCAGGGTTTCGACGGCGGGAAGCCGTTTGACGATGGTGTTGACTTTTGCCATGCGGTACATACCTATGGCAAGGGCACCTGTGACAATTGCTGGGAGTGCTTCGGGGACGGCGGCAACTGCAAGGCTGATTGCCCAGAGTAACATGTCTAGTATTGGACGTTGTTCGATAATTATGCCGTATGAGGCTACGCCTGCGCATATTACTACGGCAAGTATGCCTATCCATTTGCCCACGGATGCCATGCGTCTCTCCAGTGGGGTTTGCTCTTGTTGGGTTGTTTGAACCATTTTGGCGATTTTTCCGAATTCTGTGGACATGCCAGTTGTGGAGACAAGTGCTTTTGCTCTTCCATATGCGACTGCGGTGCCTGTGAAAACCATGTTGCGCATGTCGTTAAGCGCGGTTTCTTTAGGTAAAGTATCTGCGTGCTTTTCTACTGGAGCGGATTCTCCTGTTAATGCTGCTTCATCAACTTTGAGGTTATGAGCTTCAAGAAGTCGTGCGTCCGCAGGAACTTTATCACCAGTGTAAAGAAGGATTATGTCACCTGGCACGAGCTGGATAGCAGGAACTTTGGTTTCTTTGCCATCTCTCAGAACCATAGCGGTTGGTGCAGCCATTTTTTTGAGGGCTTCTACAGCTTTTTCGCTGCGGTATTCTTGTGTGAAGCCTAGGGCTGCGCTGGCAATAATAATGGCTAAGATAATTATTGCGCCGTAAATTTCGTCCATGGAATTTTCGTAGATACCAAGTCCAAGTGAGAGAGACATGGCTATGAGTAGTATAATCATGAGTACGTCGGTGAATTGGGACAGGAATAGTTTGATGGGGGATCTGCCTTTTTCTTTTTTTAACTCGTTAGGTCCATATGTGGTGAAGCGTTGCTGTGCTTCGTTCGAGTTTAAGCCTTGTTCACCGACTTTAAGCTCGTCTAGAGCTTCTTGGGTGTTTAGGGCGTGCCATGATTTTGACGTATCGTTCCCACTCCGATTCTTGCTAAACTTACATTTTTACACCTATAGGCTTTTCTGACTTTTTCAGCGCAAAAATGGTTCTGGTTTAGTGTAAACTCGGAAAATCAGGTTTAGATTTGTGTTTGTTCTGGCTTGACGGAGTGTGTATGCTCTTTGTGTATAGTTTTTAATTTTGGAGGTTGGGTTTGTTTTTTTTTTTGTTTGGTTGTTGTTGATGGGTGGTTGCTTAGTTTCATCAACTTCTTTTTGGTTGTTTTGTTTGTTGTGTTTTGTTGTCGGGGTTTGGTTTGTTGTGGCGTAGGTTCTGTTGTAGATTGCCTTTAGGTGGGGATAATGTTTTTAGGTGGTTTTCCAGTTTCTACAGCCATCACATTAACGAGGAACAAGTGCATGCAGTCTTTGCCGAAAGAGTACAACTTTGTTGAGATTGAGCGTAAGTGGCAGCAGAAATGGGAAGAGATGGGTATTCACCGTTACGACTGGAACGACACCGCCCGCACGCCCTACAGCATAGACACTCCCCCGCCTTACCCCTCTGGCGAGTTACACATGGGCAACGTGCTGAACTGGACTTACTTTGACATGGTTGCACGGTACAAGCGTATGCGAGGTTTCAACGTGCTGTTTCCGCAGGGATGGGACTGCCACGGCTTAGGCATAGAAATCCAAGTAGAAAAAATGCACAACATCCGCAAACGCGATGTGCCACCAGACCAGTTCCGCAAACTCTGCAGCGAACTCGTAGAAAAGTACATCGGCATGATGAAGGAAGGCATCCTAAAACTTGGTTGCAGCATCGACTGGACAACCGAGTACCGCACCATGGACCCCGACTACTGGCGCCGCACCCAACTAAGCTTCATTTTACTGCACCAGAAAGGCTTCATGTATCAGGGCAAGCACCCCGTGAACTGGTGCCCCAGATGCGAAACAGCCATCGCCGACGCAGAAGTAGATTATGATAAGCGCGATGGTGTGCTGCACTACATCAAATATCCGCTGGAAGGCAGCAGCGAATACCTGCTGATTGCAACTTCACGCCCAGAATTCATTCCCGCATGCGTTGCGGTTGAGGTTAACCCGCAGGATGAACGCTTCAACAAGTACATAGGCAAAAACATCGTTGTCCCCATCGTCAACCGAACCGTACCCATAATTGCCGAAGAATCCGTTGACCCCGCTTTCGGCACGGGTGTGGTTCAGATTTGCACCTACGGCGACAAAGAAGACGTAAAAACCGTAATGAAACACAAACTCCCAGTCATCATGCTCCTGACCGAGAACGGCAGGATTACTGAGAGCGGCGGCAAATATGCAGGCTTAACCGTAAACCAAGCACGTGCAGCCATTGTCGAAGACCTGACCGCGGCTGGGTTGCTGGAGAAAACCGAAAAAATAACCCAAGAAGTCGGCAGGTGCGACCGCTGCAAAGCACACGTTGAGATTCTGGAGCGCAAACAGTGGTTCATGAAAACCCGCAGCTTAACTGACGCCGTGGTAAAAACAGCTGACGAAGTGGTGTGGTATCCTGACTACATGAAGCTGCGCCTCATTGACTGGGCGAAGTCACTGGACTGGGACTGGGTCATCAGCCGCCAACGCCTATTCGCCACGCCTATTCCTGTGTGGTACTGCAAAAACTGCGGAGAACTCATCCTCGCCGAAGCAGACTGGGTACCAATAGACCCCAAGCTAGAAGGTCCACGCACAGACAAGTGCCCCAAATGCGGAGCCACAGAATTCATCGGCGAACGCGACGTTTTTGACACTTGGATGGACAGCTCCATCACCTGCGCCGTGCACGCTGGATGGCCAGACAGAGCAGACTGGAAACGCTTGTTCCCAGCGGATGTGCACCCCTCAGGCATAGACATCATAAGAACGTGGGCATACTACCTCATGGTCAGACACTTAGCGTTATTTGAAGAGAAGCCGTACAAGAGCTGCCTCATCAACGGCATGGTTCTCGGCGCTGACGGCAGAAAAATGAGCAAATCACTCAAAAACTACGTCGCCGCACCCGAAGTACTCAACAAAAACGGCGCAGACGCAACACGCCAATGGGCAGCAGGCGGCGGAGCCACAGGCTCAGACATCCCCTACCGCGCACCCGACGTAGAATACGGCAGACGCTTCCTAGTTAAATTGTGGAACGTTTCAGGTTTCGCCAGCAAACTCTTAGCCGACTACCAACCAAACGCAAACAAAACACTTGAGCTTCAACCACTAGACAAATGGGTCATAAGCAAAACCGAAAACCTAACCAAAAAAGTAACAGATGCTTTCGAGAAATGCCAATTCAACATCGCGGTCGAGGAAATCCGCAACTTTACTTGGCACGTTTTCTGCGACTCCTACGTCGAAGCAGTAAAAGACAGGC
>CALMWK010000067.1 GCA_937873375.1 Candidatus Bathyarchaeota archaeon | reverse complement strand
GTGAACCGCAAACGGCGCCAAAACCAAATCCGACACATATATTATTCCTTTACGTTTTTTGCCCCTAAGCAGCAAGAAACTTTCACGTGGATAAAGCTGCTTCGCACCCGCATAAATCGCATCCAACAGCTCCTGTGGAATCTGTACCACTGTAGATTCAGGCATAAAAGACACAAACACAACATTAGTTAATTACCCTTCCCACAAACCCACAAGCAAAACCGAGGTAAACATTTAAGACAGATTGAACAAGAAAAGATGATTCAACAGTGCCGGGATGGCAGAGTGGTTAACGCGCGGGCCTTGAGAGCCCGTGGATCGCGAGGTCCGCAAGGGTTCAAATCCCTTTCCCGGCGCCACATTGTCAAGTTATTTTTTGTGGCAGGGTGGCAAAATGAGGTTGTATGTAGCGTTTCTTGGAGCATTTGGTTCATATTGATGAGAACCTTTAAGTCAGCCACAAGGGTTTGTAATAGTAATAATTGGAAATTACTCTTTTTCAATTATACCTTAAAATTATTAGAGGTGAAAAATAAACAATGTCTCAAAGAACCATGTACGAAGTCAAATGTACTAGTTGCGGCCAACCAGCCACGGTGCCCTTCAAACCTACACCAAACAAGCCAGTTTACTGTAGAACATGCTTTGCTAAAAATTCAACACGCCCGACCACACAACCGAACAGAAACCAAGAGTTTGATTTGAAAGATGCGTGGGCAAGCCGAAGGAAATAGCACAAGAAAAAGGAAGACCCACATAACAGTTTCTTGCAAATTATGAACATTCTGGAGAAATTCTCTGGAGAGCGAACCTAACTAAAACCTGCCGGTTGAGGAAAAGTCATGAAGACTGTGAAAGGCTGGAGAAGAATAAGCAATCAAGGAGGATTCCTAAATGAAACTACAGGGCAAACCCTAGTCGTGGCAAAAAAGGAATTCAGCGAACACTTCCGCGTGCTGCTTTTCGCTGGAGAGAGAACCAAGGACTCGGAAGGCAGGGAGATTTCACCTGTTTTCCCGACCGAGGCAAAAACCGAAGCCTTCGCTATAAGCTGGATGACGAAGAACCCCAACGGAACCAAGTAAAACCCCAACTGAGCTCCCAAGAACCCTATCCGATATTGTGACCGTCTCAATCGAGAAACCGCTTTATCTATATTCTACCGAGCATTCGTACCACGTTTAAAGCTGATAGAGTTGAGGTTTCCATGCTTGAAACCGACGGCTCTACGGCACTAATATACATTAGCCGTTTATCAATTCGTGTCAGAGGCAACTTGGTTACGGGTTTGAATACGGGGTACGCGGCTTTCCAGCAATGCTCCAAAACCGAAACCCCACCATTTTTGAAGACACCATTGAACACGTTTTTACTGAGGGGCTCAGGCGAGGAAATCGTTACCAACGACTCGCCACCACTTACTTTTTGGATGCTGTACTGAGTTATTGGATCTGCGTCTTTTGTCGTCAATACGATAGCTGGCGGATCCGAGTTTTTCAGACCGAAGTAGGAGGGGTCAAAAACGCCCCGCATAACCCTCTTATAGACGGCTTGATAAGGCTGAGGCTCCCAGCCATGCAGGGATAAGCCATCAAATTCTATATCCGCAAGTTCCAGAGGCGTGGCTATAATCACGCTGTCGAAAACCGTCATGTCTTCCCCAGTGTACACACTGTAAGTGCCTTTAGACGTCTTTTCTATTCTGTCAACTTTTTGACCCAGCTTAACTGTCGCATTTGACGCCTTCGCAAGATGAACAGGCAAAGTGCTGTTGCCCTCGGCTAAACTGTATGTTGCTCCTGAATAAACTCCAATCAAAGATGAAAGCCCTGCGAAGCCCCCCAGATCCGCGTTCTGAGAGTATATGACCCTTGTGATTGGGGTTATAATTTCATCGATGAAAGCTTGGCTTACTCCTTTCTCGCTCAGGACCTCAAAAAAAGGTTTTTTGTGCCATTCGTCAAGACCGGTGAATTCAAAAATTTCACCGATGTCAGCAGGATTCTTCGTTTCTTCTGTGTAGAGTTTGGCAACTTGCCCTCTTACTTTCCTAAGAAGAAGAAAAGTTCGCGCTAAACTCAGCTGGTACTTTGCCAGAAGTTTGAGAATAGTGACAGATGACTGCTTGTTTGACCTAAAAACAAATTCGGAGCCATTCCACACAGCGAAATCTGCGCGTTCTTTCACAGGGGTCATTTTCAGCCCCTCAGCTTTTACGATGCCCAAAAGTGTTCTGTTGAAACTGTTGAAGAAGGTAGCACCCAACTCTAGGTTTACTCCATCTGCATTATAGGTTAGGATTCTGCCGCCGATTCTGTCCTGAGAATCATAAATAGTTACGTTTACGTCTGGAAAATATTTGCGTGCAAAATAGGCAGCGGAACAACCGCCAATACCAGCACCAACAACCGCTAAATTTGCCATCTCACATTCGAACATGTATGCGCACGTAATAAGATAAATGTAAGTGCAAAAAGAAGCACACACCTTGGAAGTGGTCAAGTTGCTAAAGAAACAAGTTAGTTTAGGTTTTACAAATAGTGTAAACACTCAGCAAAACTGAGAAAACCTCAATTGTTCAAAAAATATGTTTTGAAAAAGAGAGAAAAGATTACGGGATGAAGGGCAGCTGTCGTATTACTGGTTCTATGAGGTTGAGCACTATCTGCGGGAACAGCCCTAGAATGATTATGGTGCCTGCGAGTATGAATACTGGAATCAACAGCTTTATGGGTTCTTTGATTCGTACTTCGTCTTTGGGTTTCTTGCCGTACATGTAGTTTACAAGCCTGAACAGGTAAGCCACTTGGACCACACTCATCAAGACACCTATAACTGCTAACCACGCCAAGTTTGCCTCTATCGCAGACGTGAAAACCATGTATTTAGCTATGAAACCGCCAAACGGAGGCATCCCAGCAAACGATAACGCAGCCATAAGCAACGCTAAACTTGCCAGAGGCATTTTTCTGCCGATGCCGGAGAAGTCTTTGAGGGTTTTGAATCCGTAGTGGTTAATGATGCCCACAGCCATGAAGGCAAGTGCAGTGGTTATGCCGCCGATGAGGAAGAAGTACAAGTTTGCTCTAAGACCATCAGAAGTTAAGCTGGTGATAGCTACAAGGTTGTATCCTACGTCAGCGACACAGATGTAGCCTATCAATATCTTAACGTTCTTTTGAATCAACGCAAACAGGTTGCCAACTATCATGGTGAACGCTGCCATAACCGCCAGCATCAACGTCCAATCCAACACGGCAGTCGGCACCAAGATGAATATGAGCACTCGAATAAGCACATAGTAGCTTCCTTGGTCTATAACGGCTGAAAGGAAAGCCGCTGTAGAAGAGGGCGCGGCACCATAAGCGTCAGGCAACCAAAAGTGAAACGGCACGATAGCAGCTTCTATAGCGTATCCTGCGGCGATAAAGATGAAAGCCAGAATCAGCAATGTTTTGTCTGCTAGTACGGTTAGTGCTTCTTTTACAGCCCAGAAATTCAAAGTTCCCGTGATGCCGTAAACAAGGGATAAACCAAAAACAATGAAGGCGGAAGCGATGACAATCATAACGATGTACTTCAAAGTGGCGTTCAGAGACGAGCGGTTTTTCTTGTAGAGCATCAGAAAACTTGAGCCCGCAGCGGCTGCTTCCCAGAAAATGAAAAGCGTCAACAAATCGCCTGAAAACACTGCACCAATCACGGCAGCTGTGAGCATAAGCATAATGGCGTAGTACCTTTCGGAAGGTCTTTTGCTTGGATCAACATAAAACAAGCTGTAAATCATAACAACAGCGCAGACCGTGGTGAACATTATCGCCATGTAAACGGATATCCCGTCAATCATGAAGACGCTGGAGAGCCAAGACAGAGACGAGTCAGAGAGGCTTATGCTGAGAAAGGGCTGCGGAGAAGGCAACGCATAATACTGCAAGGCTAAGTTTGCTACAGCCGCAAACGCAACAGAAAAAGCGATGGCGAACCAAACCAGAGTCAAAGCGGTTTTGTATCCAGTTTTGCGGATGCCCCTTAAAACGGGGATGGTCAGGAGTGAAAAAGCAATTAAGCTAACTATGGGGAAGGCAACGTCAAAAATGCCAACCATGAATTTCCCTTCTTAAATGAACCCTACCGTGTTAATCAGGTTTATAAAGAATGCGGGGTAAACGCCGAGAAGTACTACAAAGATTATCAAGATTAACATGGCTATTTTCATGGAGTTGGGGACGTCTGTGATTTTGTGTTTTTCGTTGCCGTCTAGTGTTGTTCCTGGTTTTGGTGGAGCTATGAAGATGCGGTAGACGAATCGAAGTGAGTAGGCTAAGGAGAAAACTGTTGCTAAGAGCATCAGAATTGTTGGAACCAGATAGAATGAGTTGGTGCGGATTATGTCGAATGCGCCTACGAAAATTAGGAATTCGCTAATGAAGCACGCGAAAGGTGGTGACCCTGCGATGCTTAATCCCGCGATTATGGCAGAAGTGCTTGTGAAGGGCATTTTCCCAGCGAGACCACCCATTTCACGGATGTCTCGCAGTTCAGTTTGATGCATTACTGCACCTGCGGAAAGGAAGAGGAGCCCTTTGCTTACTGCGTGGGTCAGTATGTGAAACACGGTACCTGTTATTGCGGTAGTTATAGCCAATGCGCCGCCTATGAGCGGCTCTGAAGGGTAAAGGGAAAGCCCGAACAATACGTAGCCCATGTGGGCTATGCTGGAGTATGCGATTATTCGTTTTATGTCGTTTTCCACTAGTGCGATGAAGGCTCCGAAGAACGCGGAGATTACGCCGAAAACTGCTAAACCATGCAGGAATGATGTACCAAATTCTGTTCCTGCAACTGCGGGAAAAACTGCGCCAAGTGATAATCTGAGTATGGCGTAGGCTCCTGCGCTGATGATTACACCGCTTAAAAGCGCGGACATGGTTGCGGGTGCTTCGGAGTGGGCGTCGGGTAGCCACATGTGAAGGGGAACTATGGCCATCTTAACGGCGAAGCCTGCGGTTAAGGCTATTATAATCCATTTTGCTAGTTCTGGAAAACTCAGGAGTGCGGTTTGGGCTGCGAAAAGATCTGTTGTGCCTGTAATCATGTAAATGGCGCCTATGCCTAACAGGACGAACACGGCGCCTGCGTGGGTGAATATGAAGAATTTGAATGCGGCACGATATGATTCTCTGTACCCCCAGCTACCGATTATGAAGTATGCTGGCAGGAGCATGAGTTCCCAGCAGAAGTAAAACAGCAACAGGTTTGATGTAAGAAAAACACCTACCAAACCTACAGATAGGAGAGATAGGAGAACGTAGTATACGGGGAGGTTTTTCTTGCCTTCCATGTATTTTATGCTAAATAATGCTGCTGCCACGATGAGAACCATAGCGATTATAGCTATGGAGACGCTGATGCCGTCCACGAAGAGTGTGAAGTGGGAGTTCAAAACTGGAATCCAAGCGTACTCTTCTATGTACATGTGGTTTGCGCTATTGAGAATTGTGGGTACTGTTGTCAGCACCAATGCGATGTTGATTATGGCTATTAACGCCACAATTGACGCGGCAATTTTTGATGATTTCTTTCCGCCGAAGTAGACGAATGGAATACCCAGTGCGGGCAAGAGGAAGACTAAGAGTAAGCTATACAGCAAGTTTAGGCACCCTTATAGCTTGTAATATCATCAATGAATTCCATATAAATCTATCATAAAAAACTCCTTTGCAAGCCAGACTGCACATCGGGATACATTACGGTATTATTTGTAATTAATTGCTTACCTCTTCCGCCTCTCTATCGTTTTTTTAGATTTTCAATGTTAACAAGTTCTGACCTTTGATAGGTACCTGTCGTTTTGCCTACCCTCTCCCCCTTTTCTGCATACATTAACTAATAGGATCCAAAGATGTTCGTCAGAATTGCTAAAAATCGAGACTTTAACCTACACCTATAGGTTACTGCAATGAATTACTAATAGGCACCAAATATGACGGTGGCAAAACCAGCTTCGCAACAAGCACTGAAAAAGAACTAACATGCTTTCAGTCCTCAAACAAGGAGCTATAGTCCAATTCAAGCCTTAGAGTACCGAAAAGCTACAGCTCAATTACTCTGGCTTCCCGCTTAACCGTGTCCAACAAAGCAATGGTTGACTTGCCTGTCAGGTATCCGCATGCTTCGCCCGGATTCACAACCAGCGTTTTAGGGTTGTTTCGGTTGGTTATCACATGTACATGTCCATAAACTACAGCGTCAAAACAGTCACGGCTAACCAAAGCATTCAACAACTCCGTTTCGTCACCATGCAGCAACGCAATCTTAAAACCCTCAGCATCCACCTCTGCAAAGCGTCCACGGACTTCACAGTTACCTGTTTCAATGAACCGTCGCCGTAGAAAATCGTGGTCGCCATCATTGTTGCCAAAAACGCCGATAAGCCTGCAGTTTAACGC
>CALMWK010000066.1 GCA_937873375.1 Candidatus Bathyarchaeota archaeon | reverse complement strand
AGACGAGATAAACGCCTTGACTCCGAACACTTTTTTCTCATTTTTGGAAAATTCTCATCTGAGTGATACAAAATGAACCAGTATGCCAAACTACAATGTACCTGTAGCAGATGTAATCACCTTGTACGTACTTACATGAAAGAATGCCCCAACTGCCATGAACAACTAAACTGGGATAAAATCAACAAATTTTTCCAAATGTACGAGGGTCACATCTTAGACTCGCTTAAAATTCTACATAACTATATAGAAATTAATCAAGATGTGCTTGACCAGTTTTGTGAGCGCTGGCAACTGGATAAAGAATCCGTTTTGAGAAGTCTATTTGTTACTGTCTATCTTCACGATGTCGGGAAATTGACTGCAGAATTTCAAAAAAACATTAGGAACGGCAAGTCTTCTTCAAGGTACCCTCATGCGTATTATGCATTATCAATCCTAAATAACATAGAACTTCCAAGTTTACTTAACGTACCATTGGAAAAGACGGCAATACTGGGGCATCACAGGCAACTATCCAATAGCCTATACGATAATTATACCGCATTCGGAGTGCCGTCATTTCTCATAGAAGAAATAAATGCATTTATAAAAAAATCAAAAAAGATTCACGGTGAACTCGCCTTTGACAAGTGGTTTCCATTCGATGAACTGAAAATCCAATCTGAAGAATTGAAAAAACCCACTCCACTCCTATCGAGGAAACTCCGAAACCATGTTGTGCATGAAACCTCTTCTTTTGAGGACAAAGAGAAAATTAAGTCCGTTTATTCCTATATCCTTTCCCTATTGAAGACATGCGACGATTATTCGAGCGCAAACTTCTCAGAGTTCATAAGTCAATATAACGGCACTATCACCGAGTTAAATTCAGTCATGGATGAACCAGCCAAATACGTTCTTCGACCTTCATTAGAGAATATATATGAGCGAATCTTGAAGGGGCAAAAGCCTTACTACTATCAGAGAGACGAATCAGGGGGACTCTGCGGAGATGTCCCGTTCTTCGGATTACTCTTTGCTCCCTGTGGCAGGGGAAAAACTGAGACTGCCCTCATTTGGTCTTTGAAAGCCTTGAAGAAGTACAAGAGAAACAAAATCGTCTTTGCTATGCCCACTCAGATCACTAGTAACGCAATGTGGGAACGATTCTGCGAACTATTCGGTGAAGGCAAAACAAAGCCGGAAAGGATTGAAGATGGAAAAAAGCAGGTTGGTCTATTCCATGGTAAGAGCTTCATCGTCTTAAAGGACAACGAGAAAAACGAGGAAGAAAACGAAGAGGACTTAGACTACGAAAGCTTAGAAGAAGTCAAAGGAGAAACTTTCAAAGGAAACGTGCTTTTTAAGCCAGTTAATGTTACAACTATTGATCATTTAGTAAACTCCTTCATTCACGGGTTTCCCCAGGCAGATTTCGCTATAGGAAACCTGCAAAACTCCGTTGTAGTTTTCGATGAAGTTCACTACTACGAACAGCAGACCTTGGAACACCTGATGACGCTCTTGGAACTGTTAAAGAAGTTGAGAATCCCCGCGCTTCTTATGAGTGGTACACTACCAGAATTCTTCATCAAAAAAGTCAGAGAAATGAACAACGAATTCCAAGTTTTATACTCGGATGCTGAAGGTCTACTTTTTGAGCCATTCAAAATAGTGTCTAGTTCAGAGCCATTGGTTGCTCAGGGTCAGACCAATGAACAAGTAATCGCCGAAATTGCCGAGAATTATCATAAGAACCTAATCCAATTTATAATATTAAATACTATAGAGCGAAGCAAATTAGTATACGGTGCCTTAAAGAATCGTCTACCTGAAGCGGGAGAAACCATAGTCCTACATCATTCACAGTTTACTTATCAAGACCGTGCGAAGAAAGAGAGAAATCTTCTGCAGAGTCTTAAGGAGAAGAAATCACGACCATTCATTCTTGTGGCTACACAAGTAATCGAGATAAGCCTAGACATCTCATGTGACATAATGTATACGGAGCTGGCGCCAGGAGATGCCCTCGGACAACGCGGCGGGCGACTCAACAGAAAAGGACGAACATGGATGTCTAACGGGTTTGAACACAAAATGAAAATCTTCATTCCAGAAGAACTTGTTGACGAAAAACCCCGAGACGCGCCATATTCAATAAGCCTTCTCAAGAAGACAAACGAAGCGATAAAAAATGGCTCCTGCTCATATCTCGAACTGAAACATCTCTGCGATTATGTCTATTCGGACTATGAATTAAGGACACCGACCAATTTGAGAACAGTATTTCGCAGGTGTTGCTTATTTGGTTTTTCCCCCTACGACATAAACTTTGGAGATGAAGAAAAAGGCAGAGAATTCCAACTACGAAATGATGACGAGCAGAAACTCGATGTAATACCTTGGGATTGCTACAAAGGCAATGAGACCAAACTGAATGTGGAACATCAGGTGGCAATCCCTTTGTGGCGGTACAAGCAAGATGAAAGAGAGTATGGGGAGTCACGTCTTTTCATGGAAAAATACAAATCTGGCAAAAAGAAGCCCTACTTAGTAGCAAAAATACCTTACACCAAAGAGAAAGGATTCGACTTCAAAGCCTCACCCATCTCGCCTCCAACTGACAACATTTGTTCAGATTGTCCTTAACTAGTAAGCAACTCTTTTCAGAAATATGCTTCATTTTTGTTGGTTATCCTTAACAAGATTCATGAACCCAAATCCTGCACTATTGAGTTCTCCAAAGCCACTATCGAGACCAAACTGGAGAATTCTCCATTTTTCCTCGTTTAGCTCGCTTGTGGGGAACCTCCAAATGCTACCGAAAATTTTGACCTCCCGCCCATCAATTATCAAATGGTTGCAGACTTGCTTTTGGAAAGTGAACTCTTCAAAGATGGGGAACGCTTCCAGTTGGGTACTGTGGAATTGGTTGTATTTTTTGAATATGTTGTCTTCTATTTGCCTGACGAATGCTTCGAAGGGGTACTGTTTGCGCCAGTAAACGTACTCGTAGTCCTCAGGTGGCACGATGCCGTACCGCGAGTAATTGGCTTTTGGAATCCTAACTACAATCGGAGTGCCAGCAGCCAAAACACACGAGCTGCCAACTTTTGGCTCCAAAACAGAGACACCCGCCACGGAAAAAGACATCTCGCCAACATTCACTCGTTCCTTGTTACATTGAATCGAATCCAGCCCCTTGACAAAGACTCCAATCAAACCCGCGTCGGGAGACGAAATCAAGAAACGACGCACATCGCCTTCGCGCATGTCCACGCTGGGGAAAAGGTTGGAGAAACAGAAAAACTTGTAGCCCCGTCTGTCATGCAAGTCCGCATATGCCGAACCATCCAGGAGACGATACAGGAAGCCTTGCAGCTTATGATGATACATCAAATCATAAACGCAATCGCACAGAGCCTGAAGCTCAACAAGTACACGCATGAAACTGACTTAGTCTTTTGCCTTTAAAAAATTATGCAAAACCTGCGTATCTAATTATTAATTGGCAAAGATACAAGCGTGCGCTCAGTTAGTTCCTAAACCTGAATTCCACTACTTGAATTCACCCGTAATCTTTGACCGACTGCCTGCTGACTGTGACTTGTGCACCTTGTGAACGCAGTCACGAAACTGCTCACTGTCAGAGTCACCACTTGCATCATAGAAAGCTAAGATGCCCTGAAGCTGCTTTCAACGTTAGAAGTCAATCTAACGTTCCGTTGCTTCACCTAATTATCGTCACTCCCTTAATGGTTATTTCGCGTGTAAAAGCCTTTTCAATAGCCAAATGACCGTGTATCACAACCCTTTCAGTCAAAAGGCAACGATTTTCAGCCTTATTGACTAAAAACGCATTAATCGGGGTGTAACAAAAATTGTAAAATAAGGCATTTTGTAACCATGCGTGTAACCATGAAAAGGGGCAATATCGTTAGTTTATAGTTACGGTGGCTTATTTTACAGTTCTCCATGCTTTTGGCTGTTTGTTGCTATTCCAGAAAACGTTATCATGCATCATTCGGATGACTAAAACCTACAGTGTCCTCCTTGCACAGATCGAAACGATCCACATTTAACTCAAGTGCAGATGTCTCCACGGTATGAACGCTCCCAATTCATCAACGGATAGAAAAAATGCTTGTTCATCTATAGCACACCAATCAAATAGCCTATTTGGATACAGCGTCATGGGACTTTTTTGCAAGCTCCGCATACTTCTCCCTCAACCCCAACAACTCAGCCTCAAGCCCGCGATAATCAAGATAATCAGCCAACATCTCCTTGTACACCTTACAGCCAGCAATAATTCCACGCAACCGCATAACCTCAGTCTTATCCAAACCCGGAGTCTTCAAACCCGCCACAGCAGAATGCAGCTCCTTCATAATTTCTTCAACGCTGAACAACTCACCAGGCACAACCAACTTGGCAGTAGTAGTTGTTCGCTGATTTTTTTCAGGCTGAACAACAACTTCTAAGCCTAACCGAACTATTTTCATGCGGATACAATCACGAGTTTTCCCAAGAATCTTCGCTATAGACCGCACAGACTTATGTTCCTGCAACATTTGCCGAAGCTGCTTTTCCTCTTC
>CALMWK010000065.1 GCA_937873375.1 Candidatus Bathyarchaeota archaeon | reverse complement strand
TCTTCCGCTTGGGCTTTGCCTTCACGAGGCCAAGGTCCTCGAGAACCTTGACATGGTCGTAGATCTTGTTCCCGACCAGGTCGTACATCTTGCTCTGCAGCACCGGCTGGTAGTATGCGATCAGTGACGCCGTCTTGAGCACGTCCTTCGGCACTTTCAGTTGGGAGAACCTTGCGGCTGCGTCCACGAACTCCCTCTTCACCTGCATGGCATACCGCAAAAAGAACTAAACCTCATCCGCCGCCATGCCCAAGCGAAAAACTAGACAAATACATCAAATGACCCAGGAGCACCCGATGTCTAATGCCCTACTGCGTGTACATCATCTTATGCATGGATGGAAGCTTCTACACAGGCTACACTAAAGACGTAACCGAAAGAGCGCGGCTTCACGCAAACGGCAGAGGCGCAAGGTACACAAAAATGCACCCGCCCAAAAAAGTGGCTTATGTTGAGCAGTTTACTTCAAGGTCGGAAGCTATGCGACGAGAAAAAGCAATCAAAAAACTGAGCCATAGGCAAAAGGCAGACCTTGTTGGTTCACAAAAAAGTACAGATTGTTAAACGTAGCTGCTTGCCTCTTTTGATTTGTTGAGGGGTATCATTTTTGGTGAGGTTTTTGCTTGCCTTTTTGACCTCTGATAGGTACCCTACGTTTTCACCTACCCCCTCCATCTTTTCTGCATACGTTGGCTAATAGGCTCCAAATATGCGCAGCCAACAAAACTGCCTTATTCAAAGCTCGAAGGTCAAGCCACTTTTAGCTAAAGATACGTTGCGGAGAAAATTTGATAAGAACAACTTTTCACATAAGAGTTCTAGGTGAAGATTGTGCCAAAACCTAAACCAACATGGAGCGAGAAGCTCAGGGACAGCAAAGGGCTGCCTAAAGTGGAGCCGATTGCGGACAAAATGAGCCAGAAATGGGGCACAGGCACATTGGTCATACCTGCACCCATCGAAGTTGACGAGTTTATGCGGAAAGTTCCAAAAGGCAAACTAACCACCATCAACGACATCCGCGTCGCCCTCGCCAAGAAGCATCATGCAACAATCGGGTGCCCCATGACCACGGGGATTTTTGCTTGGGTGGCAGCCCACGCTGCAGAGGAGCAACGGCAGAAAGGCGAAAAAAACATAACACCCTACTGGCGAACTCTAAAGACAGGCGGATTGGTTAACGAGAAGTACCCTGGCGGGGTGGAAGCTCAAACAACTCTTCTTGAAAGTGAAGGGCATGCGTTAGTTCAAAAGGGCAAGAAAGTTTTTGTGCGCGATTTTGAGAAGGCGCTGGCAACAATCTAGAGTATGAGCGTCAAAGCTAAACCTGTGCACAAAGGTATCAAAAGATTATCATTCACTGGCAGAGGCAAATACTCAATTGTCATGGCAACTGCTGCGCCTACCAAAGCTATCCAGGGCGATACGAAAACTGAGCCAGCCAAAAACGCAAAGAAAAAACCTCCAACTGAACCTTCCAGAGTTTTTCCTCTGTTAAACGGCAAGTGCCTCTTTGAGAGTGCTCCGCCTACGAGTGATGCGGTGCTGTCGCCTAAAGCGAAAATAGCTATGGCAGCGCTACTAGCTGGAGCAGGAAAAATAAGCAAAGTAAGCAGGATTCCAAATGCGAAGTATAGGGGTGCCAATGTGAACTCACAGAGTTCCGACTGTGACGCTGCGTGGTGGGTTATCGTTGAGATGAGGGGCACGTTTTTTCCGCGTATTCGCGCGAACTCGGAAACAGTGTAAACCGCAACCACCAAGCAGATAAACAACGCAACTAAGGGGAGTCCAAAAAGTAGGGCAAGAAAGGGAACAAAGAAGCCTGAGGCATGTATTGATTCCCTGAAAACCTCTTTCTTAGAGGGCAACGTTTTCACTTTTGATTCGCCGTTTAACGCGGGCAAAACGTTGGATAGTTTACCGCTCACGACGGTGTCTGCTTTGATGCGAATTAAAAAGTCAGGGTTGTAACCTATTTTCCTTATTCCCTTGAGGAATATGGCTGCGTTGTTGCGGTCATCAGCCACCACCGCGCACTCCTCCAAGCTTACTCCTTCAGACGCAACTAACTCTTTTAGAACCTGCAGTTTTCCGTTTCGCTCGATGGTGTCACCCCAGATTTCCCCCGTCAAAGCATCCCCATTAACGCCTACCTCAACGCCCACAGCGTAATCTACTCCAAGCAAGTCAGCTAATTTCTTAACCAAAAAAGTCGGCAACCCCGAGCTTATCAAAGCTGTTTTGCAACCATTCGCTTTCAACGAAGCAAAAACTGCACGTGCAGTGGGCATCAACGGCAGTTGCTCAAGAGTCTGAGTGAAAACGTCAATTTTGACTCCGCGCATAACCCTGAAGATTCGTTTCAGAACTGGTTTCAACGGCGCCGCGCCGATTTCGTAGAGGCCACCGAAAAAGAGAATCTTCAGCAACGCCCAAGCTCCTATGCTTTTGCCTACGTCGAAGAACACGCGATTTCTAGGAATTAAGACGCCTTCAACATCGAACACAACTAGCTTGGGCTTGGTGTTGCTTGGAGTCGTCAACGGTTTTTTCACTTAAACCTGTCCACGTAAACTCAGGACAACACTAATAGTGCTTGCATTCTAAAAAGCGCTTCCACCGCAGGCGTTGACTCGGCTATGTGGCTTCGGTGCACAGGTACTCTCCACTCTGCAACTCCAGCGGGCAACCGCCTCCGCAAACTTGCAGTTGAGAGCACTCTTTGCATTTGGCTTCCAAATAGGCTCGACTGCGGATGTTCACTGCGGTGGGGTGGTTCCAGATTTTGGTCCACTTGTCAGTGAGGATGTTTCCGAGGCTTTCAAAGTAGCTTTGGCAAGGGTAAACGTCTCCGTTTGGCGCCACGCACATGTTGATTAGGGCGGCTGTGCAGGATTTTACGCCTAAGCCAGCTTGAACAGGGTCAAAGCGGCAGTACTGTGTGGGTGTGTACCACAGGAATTTTACGCCTAGTTGTTGGGCTTTGTCGCGGATTTTTGGCAGAAGTTCATGTAACGATTCGACAGGCAAAGCAAATTCTTGGTTTACAGCGTTTGCTTTTCCAGAGTATATGAGGCTATTGCAGCCGAAAGCGGCAACACCCAGCTCTTTGAGGTAGTCAATGGTTCTTAGAAAGTCTGGAGCGTTGTATTTGCTTAGCGTTGTGTTCGTGGTTACGTAGATTTGCGATTTCACAGCGTTTTTTATTCCAGTCACTGTTTCTTTCCAGCTTCCTGCAGCCGCGGTCATTAAATCGTGAACCTTAGGCAAATGCGACTCAAGAGTTATCTGTACGAAGTCTAAGCCAGCTTCCTCAAGGGTTTTTACGTAAGTGTTGTCCTTCAGTTGTCTACCGTTGGTTATTAATCCCGTAACCATGCCCTTGTTCTGCGCATACAGCAACAGTTCCGGTAAATCTTCACGCAGTGTGGGTTCACCGCCTGTAAAGGTCAAGATGAAGACGCCGATGTCGCTTAAGTGGTCGACGACGTTTTTCCATTGCGTAGTGTTTAATTCAGGGGTTTCATGTGGCCCGCCTGCGTAACAGTGTACACAGTTGTTTTGGCACTTAAAACTCAAAGCCATGTCCATACGCAACGGCGCAGAGTACTCGTAACTGAATGGTTCTTCTTTTTCCACTTCAAGGAAGGAGACGGGGCAGATTTTCTCGGTTTTTGCCAGCGTGCTGATTGTGTAAACAAGTTTCTCATAATCCTGCTTCGCCTTTGCCTCGTCCACGCGGTATTGTCCGCGGATTTTCTTGAGCACATCGTTCTCAGGTATGCCCTGCATGAAGTAGTAAGCGTATGCGGAAGCGGTTTCGTTAAGGTGCAGCACCGTGTTTGCGTTGATGACCATTACGCCGCGACCCGCCGCCTCTATGCGAAGCTGAAGCGCCAAACCTGCAAAATCGTCTTTTCCACGGTACATGTAACGACCCGCAGGCACTCCACGTTTTCTTAACCTTTTCATGAAGCTCATTTTAGCCTACACCTCCACCTGCACAGGCACATGCACAAGAGACGCAAGCACACGCGCAGGCACATGCTGCACATGCACAAACACAGTTGGTGTCATGCTTGGTTGGGGTATGAGACGTTTGCGCCGTGGGAGCTGGAAGGATGCCGTTTACGAATTTTTCAAGGTTAGTGACAATGTTGCTTGATGTTCTTTCAAGCGAGGTGGCGATGTTGTCTGCGAATTGGGCTCCGGGTATGGTTGGCGGTTTTGCTGATTGTGTTGGTACGTTGATGTTTGGCTTGTAAGTTGGATGTGGATTGTAATGGGTGTAGCCGTACCAGTACCAGAACCAAAGCGGGCTAGGCTCAAAGGCGCGTTCTTTGAACGTTGTCTCTGTGCGTCCGCGGTAGTTCGGGTCCAAAAGAAGCCACAGCAACTGCTCATCATACGCTTTAGAAGCTATTTCAGAGGTGCCTGCTTGGTCCACCTGAGTCCACGCTTTATCCACAATTTTCCTGTAATAATCCACGGTGTCTTTTCGGCTGTAGCCACGCAGCTTCTGCTCTAAGGTGTCGCGCAGGAACATGACCGTTTTGGCGAGTTTGTCCTCGTCAAGTGTGCCATCGGGTTTTATGGCTTCGATGAAGTCAATTTCGTAGTACCGCAACGGACTCTCGTCGGGACCTTTTTTATCTTTGAATTCAGGCATTATGCTCAGTTTTAGCGTTGGTTTTGCGGATTCTACCCAGACGGCACGTTTCTGTAGGAGGCTGTAGAGGATTTCGGTGACAAGCTGCGTTGGTTTTAAATCAAGTAAGTAGGAAGCCTCGACTGCGGTTAAGCCCCGTCGGATACCAAGGGTTTCCATGCTGACTTTCGGCGTCTGGTAGGGTCGTTTGCGAGTGGCAATTACTACTACAACAATTATGGCAGCAAAAACGCCGATTAAACCAAGAGCTAAACCAAAGTTTTGAAAGAACACATCTTCGCTAACGGGTTGATTACTATAGTCGGATAGGTATTGGGTGGGGAAGGAAACGCCAACAATGTACTGCTCGTTAGCTTGGATGACAGGGGTTTCCCAGTAAACTGCGAGTCTTCCGTCGGGTTCTGTGGAGGTGCTGTTCCAGAGGCGCTCAGTTGTTTTCACTTCGCTTTGCGTGACGTTCGGCGGAAGCACAATTTGTATGCGCACGTCGTTTATGGGCACTTCTTGCCACTCTGGCGTAAACTGCATACCCAAGTTGCCTTGGTTCATGGTGTCGGGGCTTATCAGGCCTGCAACGTTTGTGGTTACAGCGAACCAGATGGTGTTTCCAGCAGTCAACGGCTGGTAAAGATTAACTTTCACGGCTGTGCCATCGTTAGAAGCCTGCAGTTGATGCCCGTATTGGTCAAGGGCTTCGCCGACGGTGAAGTCGCTGTTGGGCTGCCCCAGTCGAACATAATTTATGCTTGAGCCAGAATTCAGTGAGAGGCTCACGTTATAGAACAGGTCTACGGTTCCGTCTTGGTTTATCCAGAGTTTGGCGTATTCCTGATTGAAACGGTAAACTCGCGTTTGCGCGTTCGCAGCGCTCAGGGCTGCCACAGATAGGACTATAATTGAGGCGAGGATTACGAGAGTTAGGCGTTTTTTCACCATTTTGGTTCCTCAGTAACCTCAAAAGTGCTGCCGCAGTAGGGGCACGTCGCGTAGGGCACGCCGGATAGAACCTTGATTTTGTTTGCGTCAACTGAAGCAGAACAGTTGGGGCACTTGAGTGCTGCTGCTTTCATTTGCCCAGACACTTCCACTTGATGGATGACCGTTTGAGGCTTCCGCGAGGTCATGTAAGTTGCGTAGGCTAAGGCAAAACCCATGGCGAACAAGGCTAAACTAACCACTAAGCGCGTGGTGGTTGCTTGAACAGACGCAGCTATAGCAAAAATTAATCCGAAGAAGAACAGAATCGCCACTGCAAGGGCGCCTAAGATTGTTGTAATTTTCATGGTTACGGTTGTATAGCAGGTAAGAATTTAACTTTGCCCTTAACAAACGGCAGGCAGATAGAACGGTTTTTTATAGATGTGCTTTTTCAGGTTTTGTGCTTGTGCGACTGGACTAAAGCTACAACAACACAAGACATAGAAAACGTTAAGAAAGAGAAGAAAAAAGTGGCGCTTACTGTTTATCTTCGACAACTATCATCGTTAGCGTAGAGCGTACTTTGTCAAGTCTGCGGATTCGCCAAGTCACAATTTCCTTTAGTCTGTCCATCGTGTCTGCTCTGACGCGGGCAACAATGTCGTACACGCCGTAGACTGCGAAGGGTTCCTCAACGCCTTCAACTTTCTTTAGTTCTTTGAGAACATCGGTCTCAGAACCAATTTCTGTATTAATCAATACGAACGCTGTTGGCATGACAATACTCCTCAACATAGATTGACACCTCAGGATTAAAATATATTTCTAAAGGTTACAACGTGCAAAGGGCAAACGTTCATTGATGACGTGTTTTCTCAGGCGGGTAAACTATGCTTCAACGTCACTCGCTACTTTTAAAAGCTGCTCAATCAAACATTGCCGCAAATCGTCAGGCGCCCCGTAGAGTGCTTCTTTGCTTTTGTCTGTTTTCTTATGTTGGGCAACGTGTTTTTCTATGGCACTATTCATTTCTTTCAAATCAGGCACCACTAAAATTTGGGCTCCACACACGCATGTGATTGTAGGCATTTGTTCTCTGTAGCTGTGCGTACAAATCGACACTTTGTATTTAACGACTTTTTTAGGTTTATGTTTAACTTCGTGACAAGGGTTTTCTGTTATAGTTTAACCCTCCAAAACTGTAAGCCGTCTATGTTGTTGTCTGCGGCACAGCATTTATAGATTAAAGGGCCTTAAATTGCGTATAAGTGCTTGTGGTAGCCTTTACACAGTCACAGACAGGAAAAGTTCTGGGCAACACACAAAAATAATTAATACCTCAAAAAAGACACGCGCCTGTAGTGTTTTCGACAAGAAAAACAGGTGTTAACATGAGCAGAGAAAAAGCTGAACCTTGTTTTATGTTTTAGTTTTTCGCGTTATTCCATTATTTGTGCTCGTCTGAGGGCGTACCAAGCGATAAACAGGAAAACGAAGATGTACACAAATGCAACACCAACAGACCTCAACGCCACTAACGAGAGCGGTTCCG
>CALMWK010000064.1 GCA_937873375.1 Candidatus Bathyarchaeota archaeon | reverse complement strand
TTGTGGTTGTGGGTGCATGTTGCGTTTGTTTTGGTTTTCACTAGTTTGGGTTGCTTGTTGGTTGTGCAGAAAGAAAAAGCAGATACGTAACCTGTGAAGTGCGCCAGAAACCACAGAAGCCCTATTGCTCTGCGAGACCTACCCCCCTCTATTTATAGAATCTACTGAGCAGAGAACCCGCAGGCAGAACCCACCATTCAGCGTTGAAACTCTCCAAAACCGTCTTTCGGCAAACAGTCAAAAACTACCCGTGCAAACGGGCTATAGCCAAAACAGCCCAAAAACAGCAGGCAACCCCTGAAAACACCACCCCACACTGCCGTCTAAACAAAAAAAACGGCAACCCCACCATAAGAACCCTCACGAAATCTACCACTTCACAAATTCACACAGAACAACGAAGCCATCGCAGAAAACTACTTTTTAAGCCTAAATCTTAAATAAGCAAAAACTAAATGCTTATTTATAAATAAGTCACAAATAAAACTAAGATGAAACACACTAAAATTGATAAGCGTATCCTGTTTTCGTTTTTAATTATCATAGGTCTTGTAGTTGGGGTTACGCTCCATTTTAGTTTGAACATAAACATTGATGGAAACAGTCCTCTTACAACCGACAGTGATTCAGAAATCGACCCTATAAAAACTGGTTCCTCAGTAAATGCCTATACTTTGGACCATCAATTAATTAGTGTCCAAGAAAATTCAAGTTTGAAGAATAATGTCATTTCTGCACAAATCAGGGGTGTTGTTCTGAACCCTTTGAATAACAGTGATCCTAACTGGGATTACTATGTTTTTGATATTTACGTGTCAGCATCACCAAAGAATGGTTGGTATGTTACTAGTGATGACTTTGATGACGAGCATGGTCCTTCGCTTAATTTAACTGTTAACGCTCTTAGTGCGGCGTCAATTTGCTTGGATAAGCTCTGCCCGTCAACATTAAGGACTGACAGTAGCGATAGCCAACCCCAGACGACAAAAATTGACATGTCCGTTGGAGTTGTATCTTTTGGAGTAAGTCACACGTTTACGCCCCCAATTAGCAAAACCCAACCAACGAAAATAACTCTTAACCAAGTCGGATGGATGTCAGCTGGGACAACAAACGGGAATCCTCATCTGACAGCTTATATTTACGAATTTGCAGTCGGGATAAAAAGCCCCAAAGGACAACCGGCGTGCATAGAATTATTAGCTACTGGTAATTTTTACAGAATTACGGGTGATTATTTGGGTTATAAAACATATGATGGTGATTCGGCGGCGATGTCCATGAGCGCTACTTTCAATCCACCGCCAATAACTACAATCAACTCAAATCCTGCGGGTCCCGGATTTGTGGAAGTTGACGGAATACCTATAACTACACCTGCCCAATTCGTCTGGGACGAGGGTAACACTCACACTATAACGGCGTTAAATCCTATTGAATTAGAAAATGGGCTGCAATACTGCTTTGTAAATTGGAGCGATGGCAAAAGCATTTCACATAACATAATTGCGCCAACTCAAGAAACTACTATTTTGGCTAATTTTCAGATACAAAATGAACCAAAGCCGTCAGATATTCCTGAAATTTACGTCATAATAGCAACTTTACTTGTTGTAATAATAGTATTTTTTGTGGTGATTACTGTACTAATTTTGAAAAAGCACAGATAAAAAGGCTGCATGAACGTAAAACTGAGAAAACAAATTGTTTAGTTGGTTTTATAGTAGTGCGTTGTTTGTGTCTTTGATTTTACTTTTCAAATATGTGAACACTTTGAATTTTTCTGCCCAGAAACCGTCGGACTTTGTTAACCTCAAAAGGAGAAAAGCGTAACCCCGAAAGCTCCCATGAACCCAAAACTCCCTCTACAGTACTTATCGCTGCTCTTTTTTTGAAGTGTGTATTGTGGATTGATAAGCTATTTATCAGGTAGTTGGTTCTTTCTCGAAACGAGGATGCTACAGAGTGGCGAGAAGCAATATGTCAGATTCATCCGACTCATACCTTAACGGTTTAAGCTCTATCGAGAGCAACCTTTCCGTTTTGTACACTGCGCTTGCAGACCGAGTGACCATGCCTTCAGCTAAGGTTATGCTAGTTGGTACGGCTGCAGTTTGCCAGACAAATTCGGTAATCTTGAAGGGGTTTGGCAAAGATGTGGAAGAGCATTCGGTTAAGGCTAAAGAGCGCGATGAAGAATTGGCAGAAGTGATTGACGCTGCCTACGATGTCTACAAGAAAATTATCGAAAAAGAAGAAATTTCTGTAGCAGAGTTACAATCGTTGGCGGGACAACTTGTTGTTTTAGAGGGCATTTTGGGCGAAAAGTACAAATTTGCACATTCAAAAACCTCAAAACTTGTGATACGCGAGTCAGTTAAGCTGCTTCATGGCTTAGATTTGGATAAGTTGGGACTGATGTTTGACAAGATTATATGTGCTGTAGAAGTGCGTCGTAAAGTCTTAGGTTCCCTGAAGGCTCTTGCTGAGGAAAAAACACGTAAAGAAACGAACAGTTCCATATCAGAGGGCTTTATCGTTTTTAGCCCCACTCTTGAACAAGTAGCTACTCCACACTGTGGCAAGTGAGGCAACTAGACAAAGTTGGGCTTGAACTTCGCAAAATCTTCCTTACGGTAGATGCCGTCCTCGGTGATTATGCCTGAAACATACTTCAGAGGCGTAGCGTCAAAAGCAGGATTAAACACGTTTACGCCAGTTGGAGCAATCTGCTTGCCACCAATGTGGGTGACTTCGTCAGGATTCCGCTCTTCAATGATAACGTCTGAGGCTTTGCGGGATAAATCAAACGTTGATTTGGGCGCTGCCACATAAAACGGAATGTTATGCTCTTTGGCTAAAACCGCCACACCGTAAGTTCCAATCTTGTTAAAAACGGCGTCCTGCACAATCCTGTCTGCACCCACCACCACAAGGTTGACAAGTCCTTTGCTCATGATGTGGGCTGCCATGTTGTCTGTGATTAAGGTGACTGGTATCCCGTCGCGTTTCAACTCGTAGGTTGTAAGCCTTGAACCCTGCAGTAGGGGACGGGTTTCGTCGGCGATTACCTTGATTTTTTTGCCTTCCTCCCATGCTGCTCGGATTACGCCCAGAGCCGTGCCATACTCTACTGTTGCGAGTTCGCCCGCGTTGCAGTGCGTCAAAATGGTGTCGCCGTCTTTGATGAGGGATGCGCCGTTCTTGCCGATTCGGTGATTCTGCTCTGCATCTTCGTCGGCGATTTTCTGGGCTTCCTCAACCACGACTGCTTTCATTTCTTCGGTGGTTCCGTTGAATCCGCGCGCTTTGTTGAGGACGCGGTCAGCTGCCCAAAACAAGTTCACCGCCGTAGGTCTAGTGCGTTTTATGATTTCTGCGGCGTCTTCCATCTCCGCCAACAACTCACTATTACACGTTGCTTTCGAATGATAGACGGCTATGGCTATGCCAAAAGCTGCGGCTGCGCCAAGCAGGGGTGCGCCTCGGACGCGCAGGTTTTTTATGGCTTCCGCCATCTGAGCAACCGTTCTGATTTCCAAAGTTACTTCTTCTGTGGGCAGTTTGGTTTGGTCGGGCGTTAGGACGGTTCCGTTTTGCCATTTTATCATGCGCATGGTCTGAAGACCTCATGTAGCGTTGTGTTTTGGTTCTGTTTAAGATTTCCCTAAAAAAATAAGCAAAAAGGAAAATGGGGTTAAGAGTGGTCTGAGTCGAAAGGCGACTTCACGTACGTGACAACTTCAACTGGGGAGTCACTGGTGGCCTTCAAACGTTTTTCCAGTTGTCTCCAACGGCGATGAGTGAAAAGACGCCTGAGACTTCCGCTTTAGCTTTCTTCACAAGGTTAACTAAGGCTTCTTGGGTTTCACCGCTCTTTATCATGTCGTCCACAATCAGAACGCTGTCGCGTTTCTTGATTATTTCCTTTGGAATATAGAGAGTAACGGTTACACCAGAGTCTTTCCCCAAAATGAATGTTTCTTCTAGGAAGGCTTTAACGCCGACTTCCTTGTTTCTCTTCGCCACGATAAGGTTAACTCCAAGGGAGTTCGCCACCATGGTTGCCAGCGGGATGCCGTCTGTGGCGGCGGTCAGTACTTTGGTGACGCGTTTTCCAGCAAAATTCGACAGCGCATGGTTTGCTGCTTGCTGAAGTATGTTGTAGTCGCCTATGATTTCTGTGTTGTCAAAGTATCCTGTGTCGTCGAATTTTATGCGGTTGCGCAACTCGGTTTCTAAACCGACCAATTTGGTTAGGACTCGCCAGAGTTGTTTGGCGCGTGTTGTGTTGGGTAAAACGTGTCCCTTCGCGTACCTACTAAGGACAGTTACGGGTAAGCCTGTTTTGGAGGCTAACTCGCGATATGTTATGTTACGTTTATACTTTGCAGTCCTAAGCAGCTCGATTGTCATTAACCGTAGCTTTAGGTCTTCTGCGTGAGTGCTCATCCAATTTTCCCCCTTATACACCTACAAGTCAAATACTAAAACACCTACAGTTTAATGCTGCTTATCAATTTATATTTTCCGTTAAAAACCACTTAGTGCGTCTAAAAATTGGGGGAACATGAGTTGCTGTTTTGGTTCTATTCGTTGTACTCTGTTGGGTCACGCACACCCGCTTCGCGGAAGGCTTTTTTGCGGTTCACGCAGGATTCACATTTTCCGCAGTGCTTTGCGCCGTCGCTGTAGCAAGACCAAGTTAGTTCAAATGGCACTCCAAGTTCTGCGCCCAGCTTGATGCCTTCTGATTTGGGTTTGCCGCTGAAGGGCGCTTCGATTGTGATTTCCTTGTCTGTGCCGAGGCACGCTGCTTTCTCAAACGCCTTGTAAAACTCTCTTCGGCAGTCAGGGTAGAAGGGTTCGTCTGAGCCGTGGGCACCATAGAAGATTTTGTCTGCACCAACCGAAACAGCATAGGAAACAGCGATGGAAAGAAAGATTGCGTTTCTGAAAGGTACAATGATGGGGTCGCTGAAACTGGATGTCATCGGAATGTCTGCGTTACACAGCGAGGTTACTTCGCCAAAAACCTCCTTCAACGGCGAAACATCCACCACTTTGATGGGTATGGCGAGTTTTTGGGCGATTTTCTGGGCTGATTTTGTTTCTTTGTTGGCGATTTGCCCGTAATTGAACGATATCGCATAGACGTCGTATCCTTGGTTTTTAGCCCAGTATGCCACGGTTGAGGAGTCTGCTCCACCACTAAGAACGATTACACATTTTTTTGTCTGTTTCATGTTGTACATGTGCTCCTTTTTTCTGGTTTAAAGCTCCATCATTCTGTTTGGCTCTAAGTTGTAAACCATTTTTGGAAAACACTGTTTTTCTTTAGCATCTTAAATAGTGGCCATCCGATGAGCACACTCGCGATACCATTTCCAATGGCTACATAAGCCATGGTGAGAAACAGTGGCAAAGAGTACACGTAAGACAACATCCACCCAACAGTTACACCTAAGACAGCAGAGTAAGCGATGCAGGTTCCGATTACAGTAAAGTCGTTCTTAGTCCGTTTGTAGACATAGTAAACTACAAAGGACATAGCAAATGAAGGTATTGTGTTAAGCAGATCAATCAGACCAACTGTTGAGAACATGTTAGCAATGAATACTCCGAGTGTGTGACCCAAAACTCCAGGTAAACCAAGCAAGGGGACAGCAGCAAGCATTGAGTCTGCGATGCGGACTTGAATAGGTCCATAAGAGAAACCTCCAAGAACAACTACAAGCGCTGCATAGAGTGCAGCATATATCGAGATTAAAGCTAAATCTTTACTTCGTATTTTCAAGTGTAATTTGCCTCCCTACTCCCGGGTTTTATTTTTGGCGGAACGGGTGGGAGACACCACTCACCCGCCAACGCTGGCAAATGAAATCAAGTTTGCTTAAAAACGTTTCGTGCAAAGTTGACGGGTTCAAAGTGACGAGGTTCAATTATCAGCTTTCTATTTTTTTGCCCACTGGGTCAAGTTTTGGCTTGCTCTCTTTATCAACCAAGTAGGGCAAGTTGACTTTTTCTTTGAGCGCAAAAACTTTGGCTCCTTTCTTAACTGCGTACCATCGACCTTTTTCTCCATTAAAAGACAGCATAATCCCCGACATCACCTCCCCATTGACATTCCCTGAGTAAACTGTGTTGTATTCTGTATCTGGGAGGCGTTTAAATTTCCAAAGAATCAATCCTTCAACTTGCGTCCAAGTTCCGTCATTGCCTCCTGCCAGATATCCGAAGGTTCCATCGAAATTGAAGTAAAGGTGTGTTCTGTGGAAGTTCCCAGTGAGTCCCCAGTCATAGTGGACTGTCCAAGAGCCAGTAGCGGTCATACTCAATTTCCTCGCTTCCTAAGCTTCAACTCAACTAATCCTTGGGAAGTATTAGAATTTTGCCGCAACACACAGGTTTTGGTGATAGCGAGAGAATTGGAGAAAACTTTGCTTTCTTAGCTTTTTCTTGTGAGCTAATTGACCACTCTGATTCGTGTCCTACCCTTTTGAATCTAAGTTAATGGAACCAAGTAACCTGCGGGGCAAACAATTTAATTACCGTGAACGCATTAACTAGTACGGAGAATTTTAATGCCACGTGCATTTGTTTTGTTTAACGTTGAGAGCGGCTCAGAAGATGAAGTACTCAAACAGCTAAAAACTATTAGCGCTGTGAAGGAAGCCTATGTTTCTTACGGAGTATACGACCTCATCACGAAGGTTGAAACAGATACCATGAATGAGCTAAAAGAAGTTGTGAACCACAAACTTCGAAAAATTAGTCAAGTGCGGTCAACATTAACCTTGATGATGATGGAAGAATAGCATAGACTAAAAGTTGGAGATGCTTTTCTAAAATTACGCGGTCTCATAAAACAGTAATCCACATTTTGGGCATTGCCTGAGTATAGTTCGCACCTGTTTTTTGTTAGCAGCTTCTAATGTTGAATTTCCAAGAGTCAAAGTTTCACTTTCACACCTAGGACATATACCTTTCATTCGTGCTCACAGCGGGCAACGCAATACAATCTGGAACTAAAAAACCATTGCGGAAGAACTTCGCTCTTTCTCACGTCACAAACAATCCAAGAAGGTTACAACTAAGTCTTAACTTCATGCAGTATTCTCTGACAGACTTATTCGATAAGTGT
>CALMWK010000063.1 GCA_937873375.1 Candidatus Bathyarchaeota archaeon | reverse complement strand
AGCTTTGACCTTGAAGCGGGGGGAGAAACTTTTGCTTAGACGCCATTTTATCATGCTATTTGAAAGTTATCTTTTCCCTTTCGGCTAAGTCTAGGAATTGCTATGGCAAATTTTGTTCCTTTACCATGTTCACCAACTTCTTGGATTGTCCAGCCGTAAACATCCGTCATCTTCTTTATCAGGAACAAGCCAGTGCCGGTGCCGTCTCCAGTGCTAAAACCTTCAGTGAAAATCTTAGATTTATTCTCTTTGGAGATCCCTGCGCCGTTATCCTCATAAATTAACCGCAACTCACCTGTCTCTGTTTTCCCATAGTGTACTCTTATGGTTGTAGTTGTTTTTCCGTGTTTTCTAGTGTTATCCATGAAGTTGTAGAACAGTTGCCGCAGGAGAGAATCCGCAAATAAGGATAGTCCCTTGCAATCATTGATTACCTTTAGATTAAGCGAACCTGAAAAAAGCGCCGCTGCCTCGTCCACTGCTTTCTCAACATCAACATAAGCTAGCTCTTCAACGCCCAACTGCTCATACAACTTGGCGAACTCAAAAATCTTCACCGAATCCTTAACAGCCTGCTCAATCTTGCCAAGCCCCTCCACGATGTCGGCCTGATCAGCATGCTTCTTCTTCAGCAAATACGCATAACCAGTCACCGCACTAAGCTTGTTACGAACATCATGCCTAGTCAAGCTGCCCACGACACCCAACTTTTCATTAACCAACACCAATTGATCCATCACACCGCTCAATGCTTCTTCAGCATTCTTGCGTTCTGTTATGTCCCGGAATATACCTTGAAGGAGTGTTTTGTTCCCGAGTTTGAAGGTGTTGGCTTTGATTGCTACATCCCTGATTTCTCCATTCTTAGTAATGACCCGCGATTCCAGAACTTGCCCTTCCTTCTCGCCAAGGTGCCTCTGGAATACCCTGCTGAATTCTCCTTCGTTTTTTTCTGGAGGATGAAGAATCCGCTGATGCGTGCACACTATTTCTGTTTTTTCTTTGCCTACTAACTCGCAGGCTGCACGGTTACAATCAACCAAAATGCCCGTTTCAGCGTCAGCCACAAAAATAGCGTCCAACGCCTCCTCAAACAGCCGCCTAAACTTTTCCTCAGACAACCTCAAGACGGTCTCCATTTTCTTGCGCTCCGTGGCGTCTCGCACTATCCCAATTATTAATGTCTTTTTATCCAAAATTGTGCGGCCTAATGTTGCCTCGACACAGAATACGCTTCCGTCCTTACGTTTATGGGTGGTCTCAAAAGTAACAGATTGCCCTGCAAGTAGCTTGGGCCAAAACAACCCTACCTTCCTGTTTTCTGCTGCTTCGGCATCGATGTCTTTGATGTTCATTGAAAACAGTTCTTCTCTTGTATATCCGAGGCTTGCGCATGCCTGCTGGTTTACATTTACCACTTGACCGTTTACGTTGTAAACGAAAATTGCCTCACCCGCTTGTTCCATAAGAGTTCGATAACGACTTTCGCTCTCCTCTAACGCCTTTTTTGCTTTTGCTCTTTCCGTGGCTAAGCGTATGCCATGTGTGAGTTCTCCGTAGACGGTTTCTGTTGAGCCTTGCTTGTTGTAGTATCCGTCTGCTCCAAGGTTTAGGGCTTTTATGGCTACTTCTTCTCTGCCTCTCCCAGTAAATATGGCGAAGGGAATGCTATTGTGTTTTTCGCGGAGTTCCTGCAAGAACTGCAAACCGTTTTTCTGGGGCATTTCATAATCCGAAATTACCGCGTCATAGGTTCGTTTCTCCAGTTTTTTGAAGGCTTCATCAACGGATGAGGCAGTGTCGACTTCGAAGTTGCTTTCCAGCTCCAGAATACTTTTTGAAACTTCCAAAATACCTGGGTCATCGTCTACATGCAGAATGCGTAAGCGACCCCTGCCATTAGCCGTTTCCGAATTGCTGTTTTGAAGTTGAGACAATATAACATCAACCTTAGAAGATTAGTCTATGCAAGCTTTTATTCTGCTCACACGTCAACTATAAGGCGGTGCAACTTAAAGGTAATGCTTTCAAGTCTATATATGGATTCGCAGTTTTCATTTTCAACTGTTAAGAGGTTTATTTGGAACCTATGCCATGTGGTATAGCTCGCAGATTTACAGTGGAAGTTTGGGGACAGAGTAATCCGTGATTTAGTGTCTAATGTGCTGTCTCTGAATAAGGGCGCAATAGTAAATTCCTAAAGCTTTTATGGAACCTAGACTGAAATGCCAGTAGAGGGAAGATTGTTGAGTACATGGGCGTCGTTGCACAGAGAGCATGGGGAGATTTTCGTTAAAATTAATCTTCTTGAAAAAGCGTTAGTGGCTATGCTCCAGAAAAATGTGGCTGCCCCAAAGGAGAATGCGTTGGTTCAACAAAGAGATTTCCTTGAAGCGTTTAAACAAGGGGTAGTGTTGCATTTCGCAGTTGAGAAAGAAGCGCTTTTCCCTGAAATAGCAAAAATCGGGAAAAAAGAGAAAACCCTTATGGATGAGCTTCTGTTTGAGCACGGCTCAATCATGGAGAAATACCTCACCATAATACAGAGTCCGTATGGCGATGAGGAGAAAACAGAGACCTTGTTGAAGATGGCGCAAGAACTTGAAATGCACGCTCAAAAGGAAGAACGTGACGCTTATCCGTTGGTCAAGAAGTTGAGTCCTGCTCAGCTGGAAATGGTTGATCAGGGTGCGAAGCGTTTGGGCTATCGTATATAATTAAAATCCTGTCAAGAGAGAGAGACGAAACTCAGATTGTTTCCAGTATTTTCAATACCCTATGGGCTAGTTCCTGTAGCTTTGGAAGCCAGCATCTGAAAGTGGACGGTTCAGGTTTTCCAGCAAGAGGAGCAATATCTGTTGCCTTTTCCGTCGCTGTGTGCAGTTGATTCCAGAATTATTTTTCCACATGTTGCACATTGGATTGCTTTTTCAGCGAATTCTATAGTTATTGTTGCTGCGATGGCTTCTGTTTTTTCAAAGGCTCTGTGTCCACTTGTTATTCGATGTGGTAACGTCTTTTTGGTTAACAAGTGTGACGCTCTCATTTTGTACGACACGAAAACAGTATTTAAAAATGCATATTACGAGTTACGATATATCTGTTTGATGTTCGACATTTATACAATTTTCAGGCGTGTTTTGTGGGTTGTTTGTAAAAGGGCTGGAAATTGGCGTTTTTTGTGTTTGGGGCTTGTTTCGGGGCACAACAAAATTTATAAGTGGATGCTTATGATAGGTTTATCTCAGCTATAGGCAGCTCTGGGAAAAGCGGTGAGCTTCACTCTCTACCCGGAGTTGCCGTGGGGTTTGCTGTTTTTCTCAGGTGCTGACCAACCTTTAGGGTCTGTTGTCGGGTTTGGTTGGAGGTCAAGGCGGAGGGGGCGTGGGTAAGTTTGTTCGTGAGCGGTTAGCTTCGCTTTTGCCTTTTCGTGTTTTGGAGGCTGCTGAGGGTAAGCCGCTGCGGATTAGTGGCGTGGCGCTGGCTGCTGGGATTAGCAGAAACTTTGAGGTGCACACGATTAAGGAGATGCAGGCTTTTTCTGCGATAGCAGGTTTTAGCGGTACTAGTGTTGGTTTGTTTTTGGGGAAATAATCATGACGAAAGATAAGCCTTTGTCTGCTGAGGATATGCGTGTCTTGAAAGAGATTGCTGAACAGCTAGTGCTTGGTGATGGGCTCCCAAGCATTAAAGAAGTAGAAGCCAAACTCGCGAAGGCTTTGCAGGATTCATGTAGAGTTGACCTGGGTGAGGCTGAGCGTTTGAGGTTGCAGACAATTGTTGAGGTTTCGCGAATCTACCTTGACCTCGTATCTAAACAGGTTAATTATCG
>CALMWK010000062.1 GCA_937873375.1 Candidatus Bathyarchaeota archaeon | reverse complement strand
ACAAACTCAACGTAGCCTTGGCACAGGTCGCAGTTAAAAACCACGCTAACGCCACCAAAAACCCCTACGCCCAATACCAAAGAAAAATCACCGCAGACCAAGTCCTAAACGCACGCAAAGCAGCACGAAAATCGTTGGGGCTGTTTGATTTTGCACCAATATCCGACGGCGCATCAGCACTCATACTCACAAGCGCAGAAAAAGCCAAAAAAACAACCGACAAACCCGTCCACATCCTAGGCGCAGCCTCAGCCACAGACTACCTCAACTACTCTGCAAGAGATGACCTGACACATTTCGTGGCAACCAAAATCGCCATGGAAAAAGCCCTCCAAATGTCA
Source organism: Candidatus Bathyarchaeota archaeon (assembly GCA_937873375.1). GTDB lineage: Archaea > Thermoproteota > Bathyarchaeia > Bathyarchaeales > Bathycorpusculaceae > JADGNF01. The sequence goes on along the minus strand of CALMWK010000062.1, from coordinate 13,394 downwards.
TGCGTAAAACCATCAGACCTGCAAATCATACAGCTGTATGACCAATCCACAGTTATGGAGATGGTTTCCCTTGAAGACTTGGGCTTCTGCCAGCAAGGAACCGCGTGGAAGACTATTTACGAAAGCTGCCAAAACGCTCAAGGATACTACGAGGTTAACGGCAGAAAACTTTTCACTAACATGAACGGCGGCTTAAAAGCCGATGGAAACCCTCTGGGAGCCACAGGCGGCGCCCAAATTTTTGAAATCTTCAAGCAACTTAGAGGCGAAGCAGAAGAGCGCCAAGCCACAACCGACAAAGAACCCCAATACGGCTGCGCTCTTGAAATTGAAGGCTTTGGAACCAAAAGCTACGTCAGCATCTTAGGGAGGACCCACCCATGAGCAGCGAACCAATAGAACGCAGAGTCTCCTATCTTGGCGACAGGCTCAGAGCCAGCCGATGCAAAATCTGCGGTAAAGAATACTTCGAAGTCCGAGACTACTGCAGCAACTGCGGCAGAAAAAGCTACGAGAAAATGGCTTCCGCCGACCTCTTCTACGACAAAGGAAAACTCGAACTCTGCACGCTCGTCAGTGAACCCACCAACAAATTCACAAAACTAGAAAGCTACGTTTACGGCATCATATCCTTCCACAACGGAAAAATCCGTGTCCCCGGAAGGCTCACCGACCAAATCATAAAAGACGGTGTTCCACTGGACTTGGCAAGTTTGGAGGGCAAAGAGGTTGTGCCCCGATTCCGCAGGCGCTACATGGTAGGCAAAAGCGAAGTGGTTCCGACAATTTCTTTGGCATTCACCTTAGCCGACGAATATTACCCGCATCAAGAATACAAAGTAATCCAACCGACCAAAGAATACAAGTTGCCTGGCATTGTGGGCTATGGCGTTTACGCTTCAAGGTTCAGAATAAAAGAAGGGGGTCTCGAACGGGCAATTCCTTTCATGGATGAAGACTCCGTGACAGCCGCAGTTGAAGCAGGAAAACTTGCGTTGATTCATTCAGGAGTAGACAGCACCAATGTAGGCAAAGTCTACGTGGGCTCAGAGTCTAACCCGTACGCTGTTAAGCCTATAGCTTCGAAGGTGGCGCAGGTTCTCAAACTCGGAGAAGAAGACGGCGACATACAAAGCGTCGATGCCGTAGACACCGAATTTGCGTGCAAAGCAGCTACCAGCATGTTCAAAGACGCAGCTGCACTTGTGAATTATCCGGGGGCAGATGTGAAATACGCCATGGTTATAGGTGCAGATAACAGCCAAGCCGCGCCCCGAGGTTGCCCAGGCGGCGAACTAGACCTTTTCGTGGGCTATGGTGGGGCAGCTTTTATGTTTGGGAAACAGGATGTCATCGCTGAGATTGAAGGTTGGTACTCGTGTACTTCGGACACTCCTGATTTCTGGCGCCGCGACGGCGAACCCTACCCCATGCATGGCGGAAGGTTCACAGGTGACCCAGCATACTTTAAGCATGTCCGAAAAGCAGCCACCAAACTTATGGACAAGCTAAACCTGAAGGCAAGCGACATTAACTATTTTGTGCCGCATCAGCCTAACCCAGCGTTTCCAGTTAAAGTCGCCAAAGACCTTGGCTTCAAAGAAGAACAGTATGGTTGTTCGCTTATGGTTAACAAGTTTGGCAACACTTACTCAGGATGCTCGCCTGTAGGTTTAGCCTCAGTACTGGATATTGCCAAGCCTGACGAGTGCATACTTGTTGCGAGTTATGGTTCAGGCGCGGGAAGCGACGCATACGTGCTCAGAACAACCAGCCAACTTTTAGACAAGCGGCAACGTCAGAAGATGACGGTGAAGTATCAGGCTGAGAACCCGTTTGTGCAGTATGTTGATTACACGACATATCGGCGCTTGAAACTGGGCATGTAGTTATCTGTAGTCGCGGATTATGGATAAGGCTTAATAAAGCCTCTTGTGAAGAGGTAAACGGAGCCTAAGCAATTGTTTGCATCTGACATCCTGAAAGTAATCTATGCACCCCACAAGGTGTTTAAGCAAATTGTTCAAAACCCCAAGTATATAGGCGTACTTGTAATTGTACTGCTGTTTGTTGCGGTGCAGATTACCGCTTACTACTCGCACGACTCACAGAACTATTATGAATTGACAGCTCCCAGCGGAGTCGACTTTGGTGTATGGACGCAAAACGCTACTTTGTGGACTGCCAGTTCCGGTGCCGTTATTACTCAAAATTATGATGATGCCATAAATAGTACCTTCCTAGGCAACAGCAGTCTCCAGTTTGCGGCTTCCAACAGTAAGACTTTATCCATAGAGTTGAGTGACCTCAGCCCAGTAGTCTCTGTGGACTGTGGTCCAACAAGTTTCCAAAACATGTCTATGCGAATAAAAATTGCAGCGCAACAGACCGCTCCTGAAAAGGTTACCGCTTATCTGTATTCGTTAGATTCATCAAGCTATTTCCAGTATGATTTGACCCAAGAGTTTTCTGACGCCCAAACACTGGGCATCTGGAACAACTTGACAATCCCAGTTGGCACAGGAAACTGGCAAAGCAGCGGTTCCCCCAGTTGGGGTAACATAACAGGTCTAAAACTGGAATTTACCTTCCCAACTAATTCAGACATCACCGTACGCGTAGAAGGCATGTTCTTCCGCGGAATGAACTTCCAAGGAGTATACATGTATCAGTTGGAACTTGGCAGCAGTGGGTACTTTATCTACTACTTCCAAACGGTCATACTGCAGTTCCTCATGGAATGGCTCCTCATCACAGCCTTAATTTACATACTCGTCAAACTGTTGAAGAACAACTTAGTTTGGAAGCCCCTGTTCATTGCAGTTGGTTTTGCCATGACAACCCTGATTGTGCAAGCTTTGCTCACCCTCGTAGTTTCATCAACAGGGTCTTCACTTCATATTCCAATAGAAGTGCTGGCAGGCATGCCCGAAGCTCAAGCAGCTACCAACGCCATCACAGCAACAGCAACAGAATTCACTAACATCATAGGCAGCATCTCAATAGCCGTTTACGCTTGGACCGCCGGATTATGCACAATAGTAGTTCGCGAACTTCTACCCGAGTTCACATGGTCAAAAAGCGCTTTAGTCGGCGTAGGCAGCATGATAGGAACAATCATACTCACTATTCTGCTGTCAGGCGTCTAAGGCACAATCCACCCCTTTACTTTAGACCCGTAAAAAATACGCCAAATCCATACTCGGAAGCGTGCACACAACAGTCAAGAACAGAGTTAGCAAGATTTATATTGGTTCGCGGGCTTTTCTGCAAGTAAATCGCAGAACCTAGAGTTCTCAGAGCGACAAACGAGGAGAGTTTAACATTGAAAATTAATGAATTGCGCGATGGAATGAAACGAGTCGAAGTTGAAGCCCAAGTCGTAGAAAAAGGCAACCCCAGACAGGTCATGTCCAGATACAAAGACGAAGCCTACACAGTTGCAGATGCCATAGTTCAAGACGAAACAGGAACCATAAAGCTGACCCTTTGGAATGAACAGATAGACCAAGTAAACCAAGGCGACAACATTAAAGTCGAAAACGGCTACATCACCAGCTTCAAAGCCGAACTCCAACTTAACGTGGGCAAATACGGCAAAATGACCGTAAACCCTTAAGCTATACCCTTTTTTATCTATCCAAATTGCTTAGAGTGAGAAAGGGCAGAGCATTTTTTGGTTTCAGCTTGTTTTCAAATCATCTACAAATGCCTGCAAGTTCACGTGGCTGTACCCTTTGTCGTCACAGAGTTTCTGTTTGGCAGGCGGCGTAGTCATGTAGAAAGGTATCCTTTTGCTGAAACGTTCTTGGAAGGTGGGTTCCAGTGTGTTTTTGTAGAAGATACCTATGGGGATGCGGTCGCCCCACTCCTGCGCCTTCTCCAACGCAGCAACTTTCTTCTTGAAATCCTCATTCCAGTCACGCACAGTCGGGTCAAAACTTGCTTCTTCCAGCTTGTAGAGACGACTCTGCGGTTTTCCCGACGCGTCTTTTCGGTCTTCGCCAGCGTACCAGTCTTTAGTGTTCACGTTGTTGTATGTGGGGCACGGCTGCAAGCAATCTATGAAGGCTAAACCCTTGTGCTGGACGGCTGCTTTTATGGTGTCTTTTAGGTGCCTAACGTCATAGGCGTATGAGCGCGCCACGAAAGTGTAACCTGAAATCAACGCCAACGCAATGGGGTTCACAGCTTCGTTAATATTGGCTCTTGGAAGCGATTTGGTTTTTACGCCCAGCCGCAACGTAGGCGAAGCTTGCCCTTTGGTTAACCCGTACACGCCGTTGTTGTGAATAATGTACGTCATGTCTATGTCGCGTCGTCCAGCGTTGACAAAGTGACCTGCACCGATGCCTAAACCGTCGCCGTCTCCGCCTATCGCAACCACTTCCAAGTTCGGGTTCGCCACTTTGATGCCCATCGCGAAGGGTAAGGTTCTGCCGTGGAGCGTGTGGACGCCGTAGCATTTGACGTTGTGGGCTTCTTTACCTGAGCAGCCTATGCCTGAAACCAACACGATTTGGTGGGGTTCCAAGCCGAGTTCCGCGAAAGCCATTTGCAGCCCATTCATGATGCCGTAGTCGCCGCATCCGGGGCACCAGTCCGCGAACACGTCAGTTTTGAAGTCAGATGGTTTAAGACCCATACATAAGCACCTGCCTCTTTGAGGCTTTGTCGGTTAAGATTAACTTGAGCGCGTCATACACTTCGGTGGTGGTCATGGGACGCCCCGTGTACTTGAGGATGTGGTAGTTTGGTGCTATGCCTGTTTTTTCTTTTATCACTTCGCCAAGCTGCCCACAATAGTTATCTTCTACGTTGATTACGCGTTTTTTGCCTGCAAGCGCCTTCCCTATGAGGTCAGCGGGAAACGGACTCATCAGGCGCACCTGCATGAACCCCGCGCTTAACCCTTCAGCCTTGAGCAGCCTGAGGGCTTCAATTATGGCGCCTTTAGGTGAACCCCAACTCACCACGATGTTTTCGGAGCCTTGGTCGCCAAAGAAAGCCAGCTTATCCTCGACGGGTATTTCCTTCTCGGCTAATTCAAGCTTCTTCATCCGTTTCTCCGTCATCATTACCCTGTTTTTTGGTTCCTCGCTTATGTGCCCCGTCTCGTTATGCTCATCGCCAGTGTACCAGTGCACACCGTTTTTCGTGCCCAATGGAACTCTGGGCGAGATGCCGTTTTCGGTGAAGCTGAATCGCCTATACTCTTTGCCTTCAAGGTCTTTCTCGCCGAGAAGTTGCCCACGGTCAATCTTGAATTTGCTGTAGTCAAAAACTGGGTAAGTCTGGCTACAGTTCGCCATGGCTTTATCCATCAAATGTATGGCGGGCATCTGGTACTTTTCCGCGAGGTTAAACACTTTCGCCGCGTCATAGAAACATTCGCGAATGTCGCCTGAAGCCAGAATTATCCGTGGAAATTCGCCGTGCCCCGCATGCATAACAAACCTCAAGTCCGCTTGACCATTCCGCGTTGGCAAGCCCGTTGCGGGAGCACCCCTCTGGTAATAAGTAATTACAACTGGGACTTCGTTGTTGCCTGCCCAGCTTAACCCCTCCGCCATAAGCGAAAAGCCCGGTCCAGAAGTGGACGTTGCCGCCCTTGCACCTGCCAAAGCCGCGCCTGACGCAGAGTTTATGGCTGCAATTTCATCTTCCGTTTGCACCACAATTATGGCTTCATCTTCGCCGCTTGTTTTCAAGATTTCATGGGCTTCCAAGTATTCGCTTTCGTCCGCCGCAGGAGTAATCGGGTAGTAGGTTTGGACTCTACATCCGCCCAAGACTTTGCCCATAGCGACAGCTTGGTTGCCCGTGATGAAGATGCGTTCCTCGTTGGCGTCGGTTTTTTCTAATCGGTGCTTAAAGTTGTCTTTGAAAGTTGCTTCAGCGTAGGCGTAGGCGTGGTTTAGGGCAGCCACGTTCATGTCGGCGATTTTGGCTTTCTCTGAAAAAGTTTCCCGCACCGCTTTCTCCACAAGCCCGCGGTCGTACTTGAAAAGCGCAAGCGACACGCCTATGGTGAGGACGTTTATCATGCGGGTGATTTTGCTGATTTGCGTTACTCCGAGTTTTTGCCCAATTTGGTTAAGCAGCTCCATGTAGGGCACAGGGAAAACCTGCACTTTTCTTTTCTTGGCGTACTCCAGCCAGTCGTTTAGGGTTTCGCCGACGTTGTTTTCGTTCATGAACTTTTGGAGTTCCTCTCTGAATTCAGGAGGCAACGTGGGTATGCCTAAAACTTTGGTGTTCATCTGCTGGGAGTCCACGATGATTCCGCCTTCAGGAACCACCTCGTTTAGGTGCCTAACCACGGTTTCAGCGTCGAACGCCGCAAGCAAATCAACATCATTGATGTTTGATAGTATCTCTTTATTGGACATGCGCAGATGGAAGTAACTGTGCAAGCCCTTGATGTTCGAGTGATATTCCCGCCTGCCAAATACGTAGAGTCCGCCGTAGCCGCAGGCTCTCCCGAAAACGTTCGCCGCAGTGTCCACGCCACTACCCTGTGGGCCGCCAGCCATCCAGTTTATGCTGTCTTTTACCATTTGCTTTTTCACCATGAAGTAGAAGGGGCGAAGAAGATTACTCTATCCGCCTGTTGCTTTGCCATAGCCAGTGCAGCAATCGCAGCCTGAGGTTTCGCCGCAGTAGGGGCAAGCACATTTGCAGTCGTCTATGAGGTTGCCGCATCTGTCACAGCGAGGCATTTCTTCCTCTTTTGGCATCTAATTCGCCTTCCTGTATCTGTTTTATTAGCCTTGGATTCGCATTAAGCTTTCGGAAACAACCTCGCACCATACAAAAGGTCTTCTTAATTCTCTTTAACCACAAGAATAATAAACTGTAAAACGGCTAGTAGTGGCAGGTGATTTATTGCCACAATTTGCTGTTAATCCAACCCGTTTTGACCCCTACAAGAACTTCAAGTTTAGAATCAAGTGGGATGGCAAATACGTAGCAGGAGTTTCAAAGGTTAGTCCATTAAGACGCGTAACCGAAGTGGTTACCCATAGAGAAGGCGGTGACCCAAACACCGTGAGGAAATCACCCGGCAGAACTCACTATGACGCTATAGTTCTGGAGCGTGGAGTAACTCATGACCTTGAATTCGAAAAATGGGCAAACAAAGTCTGGGATTTCGGAGCTGGAATGGGAAACGAGGTTTCTTTGAAAGATTTCCGCAAAGACTTAATCCTTGAAGTTTACAACGAGGCAGGACAATTGACCATAGCCTACAAGGTTTACCGTTGTTGGGTCTCTGAATATCAAGCATTACCCGAGTTAGATGCCTCTGGGAAAGCTGTGGCAATTCAAAGCTTGAAGCTGGAAAACGAGGGCTGGGAGCGGGATACAGGCGTCGTTGAACCAACGGAGCCCTCTAAGTAAGCAACAGTGTTGATGGAAAAGGTCTATGTGTCTATGTCGCCGAATTTTTCTCTTCGACCCAAGACAGCTAAGGGTGCGTTATTAGCTATCGGCTTTGATGCCGCTTTGCCTACAATTAATTCGAACAGACCCGTTTTTGTCTTCCAGTACAATCCAGACAAGCTTACCCGCACGATTTCTTTTCCTAACAACGAAGGAACACCAACCAATACCGAGACAACTCCATTCATACAAGGACCACCAACAGAGCTTATTCGCTTGACTTTAGAGCTTGACGCTACCGACCAGCTTGAACAACCAGAAAAAAACCAAAACACAATTGCAAATGGGTTACATCCGCAACTTGCCGCTTTAGAATCAATCATGTATCCCCCAAAGGGCATCAGCGGACAAACAGAGTTGCCTGTGGCGCTTTTTTTCTGGGGACCTAAACGGACAGTTCCTGTGTGCTTGGTCAGCATGCAAATTTCTGAGGAAAACTTTGACACTAATCTTAACCCTATTCGCGCAAACATCGACCTATGCATGAGGGTGCTGAAGCCCTCAGAGCTGAAGAAGGGTTCATTAGGCTACATTATTTGTGGGAACAACTTGAATCTTAAAGAAACACTTGCTTTGCTCTACCGACAGCAACCTCCTGATGGCACATATTCTGGACAGGCTTCACCTGAAGTTCGTGGAGATATTGCCGCGAAAAAGCCACAACCAAAAAAAGCAAACCTGAAAACTAAAATTCGCAAGCTTTAGAGTTAGTGCGTCAAGAGTTTTTCCGCTTAAAATTCAAGGATTACTGAGGAATAGTGTTCACTAGTACGTTCATTTACAGATACAATTAAAAATCAACCGCGAAATAGTATCAACCGGAGAAAAGACCGCATGAAGCTAAACAGAAACTTGCTGGCGTTGGCGTTAGTTTTTGTTATGTTTTTCTCATTTTCAGGTCTTCTCCAGAAACAAAAAGAAGTTGACGTAGCATTCCAAGTAAACCCGCAAACGGTTTGGGCGGAAAAAACAGACGCTAAAACCTTGCCCTATAACATGCTCCCTTTTCCAATAACCTCCAACTTTGGAAACACCTTAACTGAGAGAACGCCGCTCCCAGACAATGTCACCCGAACCGAAATCTACAACTACATCAGCGCTAACCCTGGCCTTCAGTTCAGAGCTATATGCAGTGGGCTAGGCTTATCCATAGGCGTAGTCCAGTTCCACCTTGCGTTGCTGCAGAAAGCCGGACTTATTGATGCGATTCGTAAGGGTAAGTACAAACGGTTTTTTGCTGCGGGCAAGTTTACGTTAAAGCAGATGGAAACTATCGCCGCATTGAGGTTGAGTACCGTTAAGAACATTTTGAAGGCGCTGCTGGAAGGCAAACGCGTTTCTCATCATGAGTTGGCGGGTCAGCTTAGAATTTCGTCGCAGGGTTTGACGTGGCAGATGAATCGGTTGCGTGAAGCAGGTATAATTCAGGAAACCAGAAGCGGATTAAACGTAACATACACCATAGGAAAAACGCACGTTCCACTGGTAACTCAAGCAATGATGCTGCTGGACTAAAGTGGAATAATCTAAATTAGCTTCAAGTCGTTTTGGCTAAACCAGCATGGAAACTATTTATTACCTGTATGCCGATTAAACTCAAAGGAGCAAAACCCATGAGTTACGATGCGAGGTCAAAAATTCTCGAAGTCATCATCATAGAACTGCGGAAAAAAGGCGTTACCATCCCAGAAAACGTGCTGGGTGATTTGAAATCCGCACGGGTCCTTGTGAAAGTTATGGCTGCCAGCCAAAGTGACCTCGGAGAAACCGCCCCGAAAATCGAAGAATACCTCGGAACCGTGGAAGCTTACCTTATAACTGAAGCGCAGAAGCATTTTGCGTCGGAAAAAGTTGACGAGTGGTTAAGGCTTTTAGACCAAACAATGAGTGGACAATGCAGCAGTTGCACTCAGTGCGAAGTGGATAAACCTGAAAACGACTCGCGTTTCATTATGGGTGTGCCGCGTGACCAAAAATGGATTCGCGTAGAACTCTTGCCGAGTTTGCCTCTGGAAAAACTGGAAGAACTGGCAACCCAAACGAATCTGGGGTTCCGCGAGGAAAAGACGGGTCAGTTAATCGTTTATGGGAAACCTGACGACATAAAGGCGTTCGTTAAAAAAATGACGACGCAAGCCAGCAAACCCTAAGCTTTTTTCTTTATTGCCCCTTTTGGTTTGGTTGTTTAGGGCAGTTTGAGTTTGGACAGGTACGTTTTTTGTAGTTTGCCGATTTTCGGCGCAATTACGGCTTGGCAGTAGGATGCACGCGGGTGCTTCTGGAAATAATCTTTATGGTAGTCTTCGGCTGGGTAGAAAACTTTGAACGGCTCAAGCTTAGTCACTATGGGGCTTCCGAAGACGCCTTCAACTGTGAGTTCCGCGATTAATTTTTCAGCTGTGGCTTTTTGCTGTTCAGTGTGGTAGAGGATTACACTGCGGTATTGCGTGCCCACATCTGCACCTTGCCTGTTCAACTGTGTTGGGTCGTGGGTTCCAAAGAAAATCTCCAAAATCTCCAGAAAGCTTGTGACGTTTGGGTTGAAGGTTAACTGCACCACTTCCGCGTGACCCGTTGTACCCGAAGAGACCTGCTCGTAAGTAGGGTTTGGCAAATGTCCGCCTGCGTAGCCTGGCTCAACTTTTTCGACGCCGCGAATCATCTGGAAAACGGCTTCGCTGCACCAGAAGCAGCCGCTGCCAAGCGTGGCAACTTCTATGCGTGAAGAAGTTGAAGTTTTTTCGCTCATAAAACCAGCCTTCCTTTACAACAACTCTGAAGGAAACGTTGTATACCTAATTTAAATGCGCTTGCAGATTTAAACCTACCCAACTCTCAAAAATCCGGTCATGGATTGTGTTGCCTACTTCAACTGCAGCAACATATCGGCGATTGGCGTAGTTTACAGAAAGAAATTTGCGAAAACACAGCTTGTTTTCGGCTATGTTTTGTGCGGAAGAGCAAACCTGCTGTTTTTGGTGGAAATGTGGTTTTGGGTTCGAGACGTTTTTCAGCGTTATACTGGGTTGCTGTCAGCATATTTTGCTGGCGGTTTTCTGTAGCGGGGAATTTCGTACTCGAACAATGGCGCTTTTTTCAATGTGCTATCGCTCACTCTTTTGAAGTCGCAATTTGGTTATAACGTTTACGAACATAGACTATGTAAACTATATAGCAAAACCTGCCTTTAGTTACTGAAACTCTTCGGTGGAAAAGTGTGGTCAGCGACGAAAAACCAAAACTGGTCTACTGGCTGGACAGCAGCCTTTACTTGAACATCACAAACCAGTGCTCAAACAACTGCTGGTTCTGTCTGCGAAACTTCAAGCAGGGCGTAGGCGGCTTTAACCTAAAACTCAAAGCGGAGCCAACAACAGCCCAAGTCATAGCTGAACTTGAACAAGCCTTGTCCATGAGGCGTTGGAGCGAGGTGGTTTTTACTGGTTTTGGAGAACCCACAGAGCGGCTGGATGTTCTGTTGGAAGTTGCGAGGTGGATAGTGCAGCGCTGCGGCAATTCGCTGGCGGTCAGGTTGGACACGAATGGTCATGGGTACGTGATTAACAAAGGCAGAAACGTTGCACAGGAACTGAAGGATGCTGGAGTAGGCAAAGTCAGCGTCAGCTTGAACGGACACAACGAAGAAACGTACAGTGAAAATTGTAGACCCACGTTTAGCGGTGCTTTCACAGCTGTGATAGAGTTTGTCAAGAAAGCCAAAGTTGCTGGGCTTGAGGTGGAGGTTTCGGCTGTGCGGATGCCTGAAGTTGACCTAGAAAAAGTCGAGGCAATCGTGGAGTCGTTGGGTGTGGCGTTTCGGGTTAGGGATTATATTCCGTGTTTCTGGTGAACTGTTGCTCTTTTTGACTATAGCCCCCTCTATATATAGAATCTACTGCAAGTTGTACCCGAACTTGACTGGTGCGGCTTGAGTTTATTCTTCTGTTTCTTCTTTTTGGGCATTCTTCATTGTCTGCGCCAACCGCGGCGTCTTTGATTTGCTCTGCGGCGACAACAATTCCTCAACAAGTTTGTATTGCCTCTGGTATATGTGGCAGTTTTTGCTGTGGAAAATCAGCTTGCCCGTTTCCAGTTCGAGGTTGCCGCGGCTGTTAATTTCCTTCACGAAAGCCTCGTTGAACATTTGCAGCCCTGCGATGTTGGCTGGCAGCCCCGCGTAGGCGTCCCAGCTTCGGAAGTAGCATGTCAAGTGCATTTTGCCCTCCAAAATCTCCGTGTCAATCAGGCTCAGGCAGGGCGGCTCATGTTTCTTGGAGCCAACATATTTTTTGATGTCGTCAGGCAGCCTAATGACCATCGTGACTTGCCTGTCGCGCTGCTCCTGCGCGTACCGTTCCACTGCTTCTTCAATCTGGTTAATCGGGTTGTTAAGCCTGCTTCCATACGTGTATGTTTCCTCATCCTGTTTTTCGCCGCACCACAAATACTCCAGCGCGTAGCCTTGAACGTACTTGATGTCGCAGGGTGCCTTTTCGCTGACTAACGGTCTGTTATCTGGACGCGTAATCTCGATGGAGATGTTTAGTTTTTTGGTTTCGGTTTCTTCCGAACCAAAGCCAACTTTGAAGACATCGCCTTCGTTCCAGATGTGGCTTAACGCTTGAAACCACGCATCAGGGCAATCAAACGCTGTAATCTTAACATGCTTCATCGCGCTTTCCCCTCAGAACTTACATGCAAAGTGTATTCTGGGTTTTACACGCATATAAAACTGGTGCAGAAAACTCTTCAGACAAAATTCTAAACGAAAAAATAAAAAGGAAAAAGAAATTTAGGCGCTTAGTAGGGCATTCCGCCCATGCCACCCATACCACCCATGCCGCCCATTCCTCCCATACCGCCTGGGGGCATTGGTGGCATCTTGCCGCCGCCTGTGCCTTTTATGCTGATGAGGTCGTCGATTTTCAGTATCATGTTTGTTGCTTCGGTGGCTGACTTGATGACTTGCTGCTTTACGCGTAGTGGTTCAAGGACTAGCATGTCGCACATGTTTACGATTTTGCCTGTGCTAACGTCGATGCCAAAGTATTTGCCGTCTGCAGATTCGTGTTTGGCTCTTAGGGCTACCATGATGTCTATGGGGTCTAAGCCTGCGTTCTCAGCCAGTGTCAACGGGATGCCTTCAACTGCTTCTGCGAATGCTTCAACTGCGAGTTGCTCGCGTCCGCCAACTTTAACCGCGTAGGCTCTTAGATTCTTTGCAAGTTCTGCTTCGGGTGCTCCGCCGCCTGCAACGATTTTGCCATCTTCAATAACGTTCCTGATTACGCATAATGCATCGTGTAAGCTGCGTTCGGCTTCGTCTATGACGTGGTCGCTGCCACCCCTGATGACAATGGTTACTGCCTTGGGGTTCTTGCACTCGCGTATATAGATGAGTTTGTCATCGCCAATTTTGACTTCTTCAACTTTCTTTGCTTTGCCCAACGCGTCAGCAGTTAAGTCTTTGATGCTGGACACTATTTTGCCGCCTGTGGCGCGTGCAAGTTTTTCCATGTCGCTGCTGCTTACGCTTTTGACTGCGAACACGCCTGCTTTACCTAAGAAGTGCAGTGCCATGTCGTCTATGCCTTTCTCGCAGAAAACCACGTTCGCGCCTGCTTTGCCGATTTGGTTAGTCATTTCTTTTAGCATGCGTTCCTCTTCATCAAGGAAGGATTTCATTTGGTCTGGGCTTTCAATGTTGATTTTAGCGTCAAACTCGGTTTTCTCAATTTCTATCTTAGCGTTGAGCAGAGCGATTTTTGCGCCATCAATGAATCGGGGCATCTGAGAACTGGCAACTTCTTTGTCGATAACCATGCCTTTAACCAGTTCTGTCTCTTCGAGGCTTTTGCCGTGTTTCTTGACAACTTTGATAAGGTCTATGTCAGCTTTCATTTTACCGCCGCTTTCCTCGGATACTTGCTTAACCGCGTCAACAGCCATCT
>CALMWK010000061.1 GCA_937873375.1 Candidatus Bathyarchaeota archaeon | reverse complement strand
ATTATGGTTTTGTTTTTAGATGTTTTGCTACCTATATTTGATGACGATTTATTGGAATGATAAATAAATTTTTGGGGAAAAACTTTCAAAAGTTTGTTTTATTCTGATTATTTTTTGAATAATGGTGTTTTTTGTGCGCGTGGTTGGTTTTAGGGAAAAAGTTATTAACCGTAGCCTTTTGTATTAGAAGCATCACGAGGTGAAAAGTCACCTCGTAAAATAGGAGAGAGTAATCGAAAAATGAAAATACAATCAAAAGTATTAGCAAACCGGATTTTGAAAAGTAAAGCAAGGATTACTGCAATTTCGCTGTTGATACTGCTCGTCTGTTCTACTGCGTTAGCTACTTTACCTTTGGCTGCTGCTCATAGCCCTGCATGGAACATTCCGACATACGCGTATCTTGTTGTTTCGCCTGACCCTCTTGGTGTTGGCCAAGCTGGCTTTATTGTGATGTGGCTTGACAAGGTTCCACCTACCGCTGGCGGTATTGGTGGTGACCGTTGGACAGGCTTCACAGTTCGTGTGACAAAGCCAGATGGTGCGCAACAGACTCTTGGTCCGTATGTTTCTGACGCAACTTCTGCTTTCGCTACATTGTTTACTCCTGACCAAGTTGGCAAATACAGCTTCACGTTCAACTTCCCAGGACAAACAGCAAGTGCATACCACCCTGAAAGCGGCATACCCAATGACGTAAACAACGCTTACATTGGCGACTACTACATGCCCAGCACTGCATCAACCTCAATCACAGTACAGGCTGCCCCTGTGGCTTCACCTCCAACCTATTCGCTGCCCACAAGCTACTGGACTCGCCCCATTGAGGGACAAAACACAGCATGGTCCAGCATCGCATCCAACTATCTAGGCGGAGCTAACATCATTGATAAGGTGCAACCCGAAGGTTCAGCGCCAAATAGTGCTCACATTTTGTGGACTAAGCCTTATCAGGATGGTGGCATTGTCGGTGGGGACTACTGGTCTATTCCAAGCGCAGCATACTACACAGGTCTGTCATACCAAGGCAAATTAACCAACCCAATAATCATGTACGGAAGACTCTACTACAAATCCTCAATTAGCGACAGCGGTTCAGACTTTACTGGTGCTAATGGACCATACACATGCGTTGACCTTGCTACTGGCAAAACTCTATGGACTAACGACCAGATTAATCCATCATTTGGCCAACTCTATCTATATGAGTCTATGAACCAACACGGTGTCATCGGAGACGGCTACCTAGTACAAGCTGTGTCTGGTGGCTTTTTCGACCCAACCGTAACTTGGAAATACTATGACGCGCGAACCGGACAATACCTGTTCAACATGACTGGCGTTCCTACTGGTTTTGGCGGTGGCTTCTTTGGAGGCTATGGCCAAGGTGTCTTGGGTCCAGAAGGCCAGATAATCAACTACCAGTTTAGCACAACTGGCAAATGGCTGGCAGCATGGAGCTCTGAAGCTCAACCACTGACAGGTCTGGTTGCTACACCTGGAACTAGTACCAACTCTTATCAGTACCGACCACTAGGCAAGAGCGTTAACATGAGCGGTCCCGAAGCATACCTGTGGAATGTTTCCATGGTTGGTGTGCCCGCAGGCTCTAGCGTACTTCGAGCAGTCCCAGACGACATGGTGCTGTTCTACACTAGTCCTTCAGTGGGCTTCTTTGGTTGGGGAACAATCCCATACACTGTAACCGCAGTCAGCCTCAAAGCAGCAACACGAGGTACTGTGTTGTGGTCAAAGACCTATCAACCACCAGCAGGCAACATAAGCCGTTCATTTGGTCCAGTTGACCCAGAAAATCGCGTGTTCACCATGACTGACAAAGAAACAATGCAATGGCTAGGATACGACATGGACAATGGTAACCTACTTTGGGGTCCAGTTGGTAACTTCCGTGACTTCCAATACTACGGTCAGGTTTCTAACCCTCCAGCGCCAGGTCATGTAGCATACGGTAATCTGTATGTTGGTGGCTATGGTGGAGAACTACACTGCTTTGACACAAGAACAGGCGCACTAAAGTGGGTCTACAACAACACCTACAGCGGTGACCAAACTCCATGGGGTCTATACACTCTATTCGTTGCAGGCATTGCAGACGGCAAAGTTTACTGCTACAGCAGTGAGCACTCACCAAACATACCACTATACAAGGGCTCTGAAATACGATGCATCGATGCAATGACTGGTGAAGAAGTCTGGACTTTGATGGGTTGGTACGCAATGGGCTCATTTGGTCAAATGCCAATGCCAATCGCTGACGGCAAGGTAGTATACCTTAACGTGTACGACATGCAAATCTACTGCATCGGCAAAGGTCCAAGCGCAATCACTGTTGACGCTCCCGCAACTGAAATAAGCCAAGGACAAAGTGTCTTGGTCCGCGGTACAGTCACTGATGTTTCCGTAGGCGCCAAACAACTAATTACAGACGGCAAATTCAATGTTGTTCCAGCGATGTCGGACGCAAGCCAAGGCTCATGGATGGAATACCTCTACATGCAAAAACCCATGCCAACTGACGCGGTCGGTGTTACAGTGAAACTGGCAGCAATTGACCCTAACGGCAACTATCAAGACCTCGGTACAACTACAACTGACCTGTACGGTAACTATGCAGTCGCATGGACACCTCCAGTTGAAGGCATGTACCAAGTCATTGCTATGTTCGAAGGCTCAAACTCATACTACGGCGACACTCAGACAACCTACTTCATGGTCGGTCCAGCACCAGCAGCACCATCAGCACAGCCAACAACTGCTCCAACAGTTGCACCGACAACAGCACCAACCGTAGCTCCAACAGCAACAGCGTCGCCCTCAGTTGCTCCGCCACCAGAAGCAGCGCCAAGCACTGACATCTACATAATCGCCGCAGCAGCCGCAGTCATCATCGTAGTAGCCGCAGTCGCAGCAGTCTTCCTAAGAAAACGCAAGTAAACACAAAACCAACAAAATCCCTTTCTTTTCTTTTTTTGTTTCAAGTTTTTAGCTAATCAAGATACCTTACGCGTTTTCTTTTCCCTGAAGCTTTATAGCGTTGTTTTGGCGCAAACTTATGTACATGTGGCATTGCGTGGTTGGTGTGTTCAAGAATGAATTCTTCTGAGGTTCTCATAAAAGCAACTGGGTTAACCAAAAAATACGACGATTTCACCGCAGTGGACAGCATAGATTTTGAGGTTTACAAAGGCGAATGCGTCGGTTTTCTTGGACCCAACGGCGCTGGAAAAACCACCACCGTGCGCATGATTTACTGCTTTTTGCCGCTCACGGAAGGCACCCTGACCGTGGCGGGGATGGATGTTTCTACGCAGGCTCGGCAAATAAAAGCCATGGTTGGTGTTTCTCCGCAGGATGATAACTTGGACCCTGATTTTACAGTCATCAAGAACTTGCAGGTTTATGCGCGGTACTTTGACATACCTAAAGATGAAGCTACAAAACGCGCTACGGAACTGCTAAAGTTTTTCCAGTTAGAAGAGAAGCGGGACGTTTCAATTAATGCGTTGTCTGGAGGCATGAAAAGGCGCTTGATAATGGCTAGAGCGTTAATCAACGAGCCGAGAATTTTGCTTTTGGATGAACCCACAACAGGGTTAGACCCACAGGGAAGGCACATTGTTTGGGATGAAATTCGCAGCCTCAGAAAGCAGGGCGTCACCATTATTTTGACGACTCATTACATGGATGAAGCAGCTGCGTTGTGTGATAGGATTTTGATTATTGAAAACGGCAAAATAATCGAAACTGGCACACCACAGGAGTTAATCAGGAAACATGTGGGTGAGGATGTTTTGGAAGTTGAGTATGACGAGGCTGTTGTGGAAATTTTGAAGGCGGAGTTGCCTGATGCGGAAGTGGAGGTTTTCGGCGAGCAGGTTCGCGTGTTCATCAAGCAGCCTCGTGGCGTCTTCGAACGTGTGGTCAAAAAGTTTCCTGGTAAAAACCTGACCATCCGCAATGCAAACTTGGAAGATGTTTTTCTTAAGTTGACTGGGAGGAAACTCAAAGAATGACCCAGCAACGCAATTCCGGTTCGTTGGGTTCCAGATTGCCACAGTTGACTTACCGCGTTTGGAAGGTGTGGCGTCGGAACTTTGAGGTTTTCTTGAAGACGTGGCATGTGAATTTTCTGCCGTCGTTGTTTGAGCCGATTTTGTATCTTGCAGCGTTTGGTTTTGGTTTAGGTGCGCTCATCACTGGTGGTGTTGAGGGTGGTTCGTATCTTCAGTTTATTGGTCCTGGTTTGATTGCCATATCTGTTATGTATGGTTCCTTTTTTGAGTGCACGTACGCGTCGTTTGTGCGCATGTACTTCCAAAAGACGTTTGATGCTATAATTGCTACGCCTGTGAGTGTGGATGAAGTTATTGCGGGTGAGCTTCTGTGGGGTGCTACACGTGCCACCATAAACGCGACAATTGTGTTGGGTGTGATTGCTGCTTTCGGTTTAGTTTCCAGTCCGCTGTTTTTGTTGGTGCCTGTTTTGGCGTTTTTCGGTGGACTGCTGTTTGCTGCTTTGGCTATGTGCTTTACAGCGGTTGCGCCAGATATTGACTTCTTCAATTTTCCCACTTTCCTGTTCATCACACCTATGTTTCTTTTGAGCGGAACGTTCTTTCCGTTGTCGTTGGTGCCTGATGCGTTGCAGGCGGTTGCGTTTGGTGTTTTGCCTTTGACCCATGTAGTGAACCTGACACGAGAACTGCTTATAGGCAAGATAGAGCCTTTTCTGGGACTTAGTTCAGAATTACTGCTCGGCTTGAGTATTGTTTGGATTGCTGTAGTCACGTTGGTGTTTTTTGTGCTTGCCATTAACTTGATGAAGCGAAGACTCATAAAATAAAAAGCTGCTATACTTCGATTGCGAGTGTTTCTGCCACGATAAGGTAGAAAGCAGCTAAGCCTTTCCATTTTCCCCATGCCTCTGCTATTTCTCTTGCTTGTGCACTGTTGATTTTTTTGTCTTGACAGTAGTAGTGGGAGATTACCCGTCTTATTCCAAAATCGTCTGCTGGCAAGGCATCCCAAATGTTCATTGAACGCAGCATGGTGAGTTCAGCTGTCCACACACCAATGCCTCTTATCTCATCCATCTCCTTGATTATCTGGTCTGCGTTGCTGTAGTTCTTGAATTTTTCCAAGTCCAGTTTTTGGTCTGTGATGAGTTTGCTGACTTCTTGGATGTATTCAGCTTTACGCTGGCTTAAACCGCATTGACGCAACTCCTCAACTGGTGAGTTCGCTATTGCTTGTGGGGTGGGATACTCGTAGTAAACTTCGCCATCCATGTGTAGAGTGTCGCCGAACTTTCTGATTATTTTCGTTTCCAAGGCTTTGGCTACTTTTATCGAGATTTGCTGTTCAACAATTGAGTCTACGAGGGCTTCGTAAACGGTTTGGGCTGTTGGTATTCTTAGTCCCCAAAGTTTCTGTGTTATCTTTGTCATGGTGGAGTCTTGTTTTACATCTCCATAGAATTGCACTACGTTCAGATTCAAGTTGAAGAGGCTGCTGATTGCTTCTGACGCTTTCTTCTTTTCCGTCTCAGTCAGTTTCTCATTTGCTTTCAGGTAAATTTGGAGTTTTGGCTTATCCACTGTGCCTTTCGACTCAACAGTCACATGGATGAGTTTGCTGTTTATGCGGATGAGTTGCGTGAATTTGCCGTTTGCGTAAATGCGGATTTGTCCATCGCCATGGCTGAAGATGTTTGCGCTCAACTCAAAGCTGAATGGAGGCAACGACTTAATCGTTATTTTTCCAGTTGTCACTTCGTTGTTTCCTTTTAGGTTCGTGGATGGTCGGTGGTTTCTTAACTTCTTTTGGTGTGGCGCTACAAAAGTTTTCCGACATGGCTTGCTGCTCGAGCAGACTATACCCCCCTTATTTATAGGTTAAATTGCTAAGTGGACTGCCGTTTGTGTTTGGCTGCTTTTGCGTCTTGCCGCCTTGTTTGATGATTACTTTTCTAAATTATGATGTGGGTTTCCACAAGTCTTAAATCTTCACAGTCTGATTTAGAATCAGATTATCCAGATCATGTTTAGCTGTGGGGAAGGGAGCGGGCTAAATGAAATCTATTGTCAACTGTTTGTTTCTATTATTTCTTTTACAACTGATAACCTTATGCCTAATAGCCTCAATTAGTTTCATCAGCCTAGAATCAACCATAACACTGTTCATATTCGATTTTCTTTTTGCTTCGCTTACTTTTCAGTTGAACGGAACAATGAGCAGAAAACTTGGATTGCTCGCAATAGGCAATTTTGTCGGTTTGTTTTGGAACTTTGTTTTCTTTAATTTTTACTCTGTGGGCGCTTTTTATTTTGGCGAGTTCTTCGGCGCTTTCTACACAATTACTTACCCAATTTTGAATCTCATGTGGATTGTGCCGTTTTGGTCCCTGAGCTTAAGCGTTTTTCCTAAAATGCAGCATGCCTCTGCATTGGTGAACTAATATGCTTGTGATTCTAGAAGTCTTTTTCCTATTTCTTACTGCCCTCATGATAGTATACTTGGTGCGGCACTACATTTTCACCTTTACAGTCCTAAGACGCGCCAAAATCCCTAAAGCAGACAGTGCCTCCACAAACATAACCTATGAACCCACAGTTTCCATTCTGATCCCAGCACGTAACGAAGAAAAAGTGATTGGAAGATTGCTACAGCGAACAGCTGAGCTTACTTATCCAAAGAACAAAATGCAGCTTATAGTCGTGGATGACGCCTCATCTGACGGCACAGGACAGATTATTGATGAATATTCAAAACGATACCCCTTCATAGAAGTGCTGCACAGAGACAAAACCGAAGGCGGCAAAAGCAAAACCTCCGCCATGAATGCTGGGTTCAAGCAGGCAAAAGGCGAAATAATACTCTGCTTTGACGCCGACTATTACCCTCAAAAAGACATAGTGGAAAAACTCGCAAAGCCTTTTGCAAATTCGAAAGTTGGTGCAGTGCAAGGGCGCGTTGTTGTTTTGAATGAGCCACAAAACATCATAACTCGACTGGTGGCGCTGGAGCGAATAGGCGGCTACCGCGTTGACCAAGAAGCACGCGACAGCTTAGAACTAATTCCCCAGTTCGGCGGCACAGTGGGAGGTTTCAGGCGTAGTCTGCTTGAAAATTTAGGGGGATGGGACGAGAACATTCTCGCGGAAGATACGGACTTGACTTTTAGGGTATACCTTGCAGGCTACCGAGTTGCTTACGTAGGCGATGCTGAATGCTACGAGGAAGCAGTGGACAATTGGCGCGCCTACTGGACTCAACGGTACCGGTGGGCACGGGGACACATGCAGTGCTGCTTTAAGCATTCGTTAAACGTTTTGAAAAGCAAGAACTTGAAAGCGAAAGAGAAAATTGACGGTTTACTTCTGTTGAATGTGTACTTCATGCCCCTGATAGTTCTCGTTTCACTGGTCGTCGGTGTTCCGCTGATTTTCTTTGAATCCTCAAAACTTGCTGGTATACTCTGGTTTTCCGTGCCCATTTCCTTTTACAGTTTCGTCGGGAACTTTGCGCCGTTCTTCGAAGTGGGAATCGGAGCGCACTTAGATGGACGACGAAGAATCCAATGGCTGATTCCCTTCCTGATGTTCACTTTTCTTTACAATATTCCAATCTGCACCAAAGCTTTCATAGACCTCGTTATATCACGAATCCTTGGGAAAAATCATAACGTCTGGGCTAAAACCACCCATATAGGCAATGGAAACAGCTATATTACAAACCAAACCATATGCACGGAAAGATTACCATGATGCCCGATGTGTCCTTGGTATTTGTTCTGGGTGCGCCTATCCTTCTTCTTATAATGCTTTTACCATCTGTTCTTGAATTGAAAAAACCGCGAGACGCAGGTCCCCGATTCATAATGGACAACTTTTCAGGGATTTCGCAACTAATCAATATGGCTCCTTTGGTAAACATCGAAGAGGGTCCGCAAATCGAAGCTAAACTGGCATCCTCCATAGCAGGAGTCCTTAGTTTTCTGCCAAAACTGGATGCTTAATGCTTGCCGCCTCGCAAAAGAAATTTTGCGTTTCTCCATTGCTGCTTGGCTAAAGCCAAGTTTCCGCTTGGTCCTCCGTGCAGCGAGTAGAAAATGTAGCATAAGTAAGTACACTGTGTGCATTCTCGGTAAGTTTCACGTAGCTCATCAAATTCTTTGGTTTTCCACATTTTTGGTAAGTCAAAAACTGAACCCGCAAAGTTGTGGTTGTGACATCCACCAATCCTGCCCATGTGGTCGATGATGAAGAAGTTTTGCAGGGCACGGCATTTCCATGTTCTTTTGTCTTCAGCGTAGAGACTCCTCATCGCCTTCAGCAGTTGAGTGGTCACAAGGATGTTTTTGTTCTTCTTTTTCATCTCTAGTAGCGAATCACACAGTTCCACCATGGCATGCTTGTCTTTTATCACGAACTCGTCGTTTGCTTTGCCGATTCTGAAAAGCTGTTTTTCATCCGATGAGAGGTCAAAAGAATAGAGGCAATACCAGACTGGGATTCCTTTCTGCGTAAAATGTTTGGTTATATCCAGAATCTCGTAAAGGTTCTGCTGCGAAATCGTCGGCGTCACCGCGACGTTTATTCCTTCTTTGCGCAGCGTTTCAATGGAGTTTAGGGCTTTCTCCAACGAGCCTTTGACGCCTTTGATGTAATCCATTTTTGCGGGGTCCATGCTGTCTAAGGATATGGCAACGAAGTCCACGTTGCGCAACGCCTCAATTTTCTTGGCTGCCATGCTGCCGTTGTCATAGACGGTTGTTACAAAGTGACGTGAGGCGTACTCGACTATTTCTCCTGCGTCTTCACGGAGAAGAGGGTCTCCTCCGGAGAACACGATTTCCACGATGCCTAAATCTTTGAGTATGTCTAATCCTTTTTTAATTTCGTCGGCTGAGAGCTCGTTTTTGTCTTGTTCTCCCCAGACGTTGCATCCTCTGCACCTATAGTTACATTTTCGTGTAATAAGCCACTGGGCATGGTGAGGTTTGTTTGGCGTAAGCGAACGGGTTGCGATGTTCGCAGCTTTACCGAGTTTCAAATAGTTTTCACTTAACCGCTTGGTTAATACCCTTGTATTTAGACCTGAACTATAAAACCATTATTCAGCTTTAGACACATACTTATTGTATACTGATCAAAGATGTATCCGTGATACGAGTAGATTGATACACAAGCGCCGATGAAAAAGTATGCATTAAAGAACCCCTGTTGTATAGTGTTTATTAACCAGAAAGTCTGCGTTACTTAACTCTGCACGTACGTGTAGACTCTGCCGCAAGTTAAAATGGTGATTCAAAAATGGTTAATAGTGGAGAAAAAGTTTGCATTCGCGGGTTAAGGGATGTTGCCGCTGCTGAAACCCGAATAAGTTTTGTGGACCCCCTTGGGGCACTTTACTATGCAGGATACAACATAGACGACCTAATCGGGAAGGTTTGTTATGAGGAAATTTTCCATCTGCTAATTCACAATAAGCTCCCTAACAAAACAGAGCTTGAAGCGCTGAAGACGGATTTGCGGTCTGAGATGAAACTGCCCGACCCGATTCTTGATAGTTTGCGGTCTACACCGAAGAACTGTCATCCTATGGAAGTTTTGCGCACTGAAGTTTCCCGCCTTGGAGAATACGACGAAAACCGGGACGATAATTCCGAGCAAGCTAACAAAAAAAGAGCCACAATGTTGGCTGCCAAAGTTCCCGCCATAGTTGCCAGTTTTCACCGAATACGTCAAAACGAGAAAGTTTTGGACCCCAAAGAAGAGTATGGGCTTGCTGAGAATTTTCTGTATTTGTTCCGTGGAAAACCTTTGGATGCTGAAGAAAAAGATGCGATGGAGCGGTATATGATTTTGCATGCTGACCACGGACTTAACGCTTCGACTTTTGCTGCGCGCGTTACCGCCAGCACCTTTTCAGACATGTATTCTGCGGTGACATCTGCGGTTGGAACTTTGAAGGGGAAACTTCACGGCGGTGCAAGTGAACGTGTAATGCACATGCTTTCAGAGGTGCCTCACCTTGATGATGTTGAGGAGTACATTCAGGGTATGCTGTTTGACCGAAAAAGAGTAATGGGTTTTGGTCACCGCATTTATTTAGCTGAAGACCCCCGTTCGAAGCATCTTAAGAAAATCAGCAAAGCTTTATGCCAGAATGAGCATCGGGCTGATTTGTATGCTAAGTGTAAGAAGATACAGGCTGTTGTTCACCGTGAGAAAAAGATCTACCCGAACGTGGATTTCTACGCCGCGTTGGTGCTGAACGCTTTGGATATTCACAGCGAGTTTTTCACGCCGTTTTTCGCGTCAAGCCGAATCTCTGGGTGGACTGCGCACATATTGGAACAGTACGCTGATGCCGTTCTCATACGTCCCACGTCGAATTATGTTGGAGTTTACGAAAGGAACTTTGTGCCAATCGAAGAACGTTAAATGCCAAGCTTTCGTCAACCGAATTCAGGGGTTATGGTCCAGTTTGTCAACCGTGTGCCCTCATAGTAAATGTTTCTGGACACACTGACAAATGACCATGGTTCGATTGTTCCGAGTTCTATGGTGGTGTCGTTTATCGCTACATTGTTTTGGTAGATTGTGACGTGGAGTCGGCAGTTGTAGGCTGTTTTGTCTCCTGCATTCCAAACTTCACCTTGTATGTACAAGCGGGGTATCAGCGAATTTCCTGTATATCGAGGATTATAGAGTACGTCACTTACCCCGAGTCGTGTGACTAACTGGGGCTCTCGCGGATAGTACAGTTGGCTTTTCAGATTGGCATTTTCCCTTTGAAAATTATCATTTTCATTTTGCAGCCAACTTACTTGGTTTTGGAGGTTCGCTATTTGGTTTTTCAGGTGGGTTTCTTGGCTTTCCAGAAGCGCCATTTGATTATTAACGTTCTCTTTTTCATTTTGCAGGTTGTTTGCTTGTTGTTGCGCTGTTGCCAGTTGACCCTGCAAGGCTGTTACTTGATTATGAAGCAATGCATTGTCGGTGGAAAAACTGTTTTGTTGAATGTAAAAATAGGCGTTTGCAGCAAGACTGGCAACTAGAATAACTGAAATTAGTGCCAACGCAAATTTTGTATCCAAATTTTTCATCCTTCGGCGAGTGTCTGCAATTACGCCTAGTTTGGCGCGTCTATTAATTCTCCCTGAGGAACAATTTGTTCTCTTACAGGAACACTATCACATGTAGACAGTCCCAAGGTTTTTAGGTCTGAACAGCAAAAACCATACAATACCCTCTGAGGCGTCCAGATGGAACCTGTTGACGTTGTACTGTTGACCATGAACAGCGAACGCAAGCTGGAAGACTGCATCACCTCAGTTTACCGAAACGTGCCTGTGGCAAAATTGATAGTCGTGGACGGCGGCTCCATCGACCGCACACTGGAAATCCTGCAAAAATTCAACGGCAAATACCACAACGTCCACATAATCCAAGACCACGGCGGCACCAGAGCAACTGCACGGCAAAAAGGCATCCAAAACGTCACCTCAGAATGGTTCCTCTTCGTTGACAGCGACGTTGTCCTCTGCAAAGACTGGTACCAGAAAGCCATAAAATACGTGGACAAAGATGTTGGCGCGGTTTGGGGCATAGAAGTTTGGTCAACCATCCAAAACCCGAAGACGTTGCGGATGTTTCTTTTGGTTACGCGGAAAATTTTTGACCTCCGCGGCGGAACCCACGACACACTGGTCCGCACAGAAGCCGTCAAGGACATTAAAATTCCCGCTGACCTGCACGTTTTTGAAGATGCCTACATCAAAGACTGGATAACCCAGCAAGGCTACCGTGTTGTTGCCTGCTATGACCCGTTCTGTTTTCATTTTCGACCGCGGACAGTGTGGACGCTGCGGGGTAGCCTTGGCATTGTGGTGGATGCGGTGCGGTGTAGCAGTTTCAAGTTGCTGGTAAAATTGGTGTTCGCCTACGGTTTCTACACGGCTTATTCCGTGTTCCAGCTGTTGTCAAGCAGCAAGAAAGCTCGGTAGCTGCCCTTTTTTTAGCTTTAGAGTTTGAATAAATTCTTATGCTTCGACTGTTACTGTTTATCAAACCGTGAGGTTTTGACAAGCACAGAGGCGCATGGATGCAGGCAATCGACGTTGTTATGTTGACAAAAAACAGCGAACATCTACTCGTCAAGTGCTTAGCCAGCATCTACGAAAACGTGCCCGTGCACAACCTCATCGTGGTTGACGGCTTCTCAACTGACCGCACCCTGAAAATCCTCAACCGCTTCAACAAGCAATACGGCAACGTAAAAGTTTTCGTCATGAACGGTTCCAGAGCTCGTGCCCGCGAGAAAGGCATAAGCCAAGTAGAAACTGACTGGTTCTTGTTCGCTGACAGCGATGTCATTCTTAGTCGTGGCTGGTTTGAGAATGCACAGAAGAGCATACGGAGTGATGTTGGCGCGGTTTGGGGCTTAAACATTGATGTCATCCCTAAACTTAGAGACAAGCGTTTTGTAAGATTGCAGAGCTTGGTTGCTCTTCACTGTTTTACTCTCCGAGGCGGAACGCATGACACGCTGGTTCGCCGTGACCTTGTAGCGGACATAAAAATTCCTGAGGAGCTGCACACTTACGAAGATGCCTACATCATGAAGTGGATTAAAAAGAAAGGCTACAAAACCGTGGTTGGCAACGGCATTTACTGTCTGCATTATAAGCCGCCTGAAAACTGGAGTACCAGCAACGCGGTTTCAAACGCCATATTAGAACTGAAGTGCGGCTTAGTTTACTCAAAAAATTTTGCGTACATGGTTTACTACCCTTTTTTCATGTTCTACTGGTTTTTGCAGATTGCACTGGAAAACGTTCGAGGGCTACTGCCGACTTAGCGCCTTCCAAAGATGGTCAGACTTTGGCCGTGGCAACGCTTCCACTTTTCCGTTTTTCTGCACAAGTAGGCGCTGGGTTGCATCTTCGAGGAATTCTCCGATAACTGCAGCTTGAAGGTTCTGCTGTTTCAAGTTTTCAAGTATCTTGTTTGTGGCTGTGGGTTCTGCGGTTATGAGCAGGGCACCTGAACTGATGAGTTGGAATGGGTCAATTTTGAAGTGTTTGCAGATTTTGGCTGTTTCGGGCTGCACCATAATTTGCTCTTCAAAAACTTTAGCGCCCAAGTTTGCCGCGTCCGCCATCTCGTGGATTCCTCCAGCTATGCCGCCTTCGGTTGGGTCATGCATGGCGTGGACTCCGCCGCTTCTGCAAGCCGTTAACGCATCTTTTACGACGCTTATGTGGCTGTAGAAGTCTTTTGCGTTCCACAGCATTGTCGGGGTTAGGGTTTTTTTGAGTTCCACTTCTCTGTCACAGGCTAGGATTGCTGTGCCTTCGATGCCTGCGGTTTTGGTTAGGATGAGTTTGTCTTTGGGTTTTGCTCCTGCGGCTGTGACGTATTTTCCTTTTTCTGTCATGCCCATGGCGCAGCCCACCACGATTGGATGGGTCAACTTGGGCGTGGATTCGCAGTGCCCACCCACGATGGCTATTCCAAGGTTTTCGGCGGCTTGGCTCATTTGGGTACTGATGATTTCCACCATTTTTTTGTCGGCGCCTTCCGGAAGCATCAGACACGAAAAAAGAAAAGCAGGTTCAACGCCGAAGGTGGCTACGTCGTTGGCGTTCACGTTGACGGCGAGGTAGCCGATGCGTTCCACCGCGCCCGTAATCGGGTCCATAGAAACAATTAACGATTTGCCGCCGAGGTCTATGACTGCGCCGTCGACGCCCGCTTTAGGTCCAAGAGTAACCTCTTTGCGTTCTGCGCCGAGGTTTTTGAAGACGACTTCTTTGAGTATGTCTATGGGGATTTTTCCAGGCGGCAGCTTCATGAGTTAAGCCTCAATTAGCAATGTTGCGAGCTATCTTTTAAGTTGTGGGAAGATTCGCAGGACAGCATGCACAACGGGAACTGCAATGACTAAGCCGACCAACATTTGTACCATGTTGAACGGGACTTCTGCAAGTGCCAGAGTAAAGGGATAACCCAGAACCAGTTGTTCATAGAGGAAGTATCCTGCGACCATTTCTAACCCGCCGACGGCTATGGCTATTGTGGCGCTTAGACTGCTGTTTTTGATGCGTTTTTGGAGTTTCTGGTAGAGGAAGCCCACAATGAAGCCTTCAATACCCTTAATTGCTAATGTTCCAGGGGCAAATTGGGCGTAGCCAAGCAGTACGTCGGCTGTCATGGCGCCTATGCCTCCTGACAGAGCACCCGCTACGGGTCCAAAAATCAGGGCTGCTATGTAGATTATGGTTTCCCCTAAGTTGAAGTAGCCGCTTGTGGCGGGTATGCTTATCACGAATAAGTATGTGGCAACGAACACGAGGGCAGCAAACACGGCTGCTGCTGCTAGTGTTAGTGCGGGGTTCCGTGTTTTCTGTGTGGAGATCATGGTTTTATCACCCTGTTATAGCGTTATATCTTGACAGAGGTTCCTTTTATCTCTATATTTTTCTTGGTTTTTGAAGGAAGAGAGTCATACCGTTAAATGGTTTGGTTCTTTGTTGCTGTGTTTTGCTGGTTCAACTTTGAGAAGCTTTAAGTTTTTCAATAGCCCTCTTTGGGTGGGTGCAACTTTGGGAAAGCTTGCTTGTGCAATATTGATTGTGGTTATTCTGGTTGGTGGGTTGGTTTTAGTTGGGGATGCACGTTTTGGCATGGCGCAAGTTTCTACAGAAGTAAAGGGGATAATAAGCTCAGACACTACTTGGACTAAAGCAAACAGCCCATACGTTTTCTCAGGGGTAATCGCTGTAGATAATGGCGTGACCTTGACGATTGAAGCAGGCACAACCGTAAACATGAGAGGTTCCTATTTGCAAGTAAATGGGACTCTTGATGCACGGGGAACCAATGACGACAAGATTTACTTCAGCGGTCGAATAGTATTCACAAGTTTAAGTAGTAATTGGAACGAGTTGACGGCTACTGGTTGTATAATCGAGCACGCAGTTTTTAGCGCCCCAGTGGAGGTCAATAACGCGTCTCCAAAGATAAATAACAATTTTTTCACTGACACTAACAACCTCTACTTCATGCTAACTGTCAGTGGAGGCTCCCCCATAATTTCTAATAACACATTTATTGGCGCTGGAATTTCAGGCACTTCAGATGGCTCACCCGTAATTTCAAACAATAACCTTACTAGTGGCGGGATTGCTTTTTCTTCACGGGGTAGCTTACTCATCTCAAATAACACTGTTACTGGTAATAATGATGTTGGGATTTTTTGCGGGGACAGCAACAATGTTTTCATCTCTGGAAACGTTGTCTCTGGCTGCCTAACCGGCATTAGCACAGGTGCAGGCGGCACAGCGACAATTGAAAGTAACTTCGTTTTAAACAACACAATCGGAATAGCCGTGTGGTCACAAGCAACGATTCGAAACAACACAATTACCAATAACGGCGTGGGAATCAAACTGAATCAGTCTCCCGCGTCAACTATCATTTACAACAACATCCAAGGCTACGGTCAGGAGAGCCTTTACTTGTATGGCACCTCAAGCAACATAGATGCTGCCCACAACTGGTGGGGAACAACCGACCCACAAGCAATAAACCAAACAATCTACGACAGCAAAAACGACTTCAACTTGGGCACCGTTAACTTCATCCCGTTTTTGACTGAACCAAACCCTCAGGCACCATCCACGTTTGCACCCAGCCCCTCAGAATCTCCAACATCTACGCCTTCGGCGTCACCCACAATTCCCGAGTTCCCCTCAGCAATACTCCTCGCAGCCCTATTCACGGCAACACTTGCCCTATCAGTTTTCTTCAAAAGAAAAAAATAACCGCAACTCACAACCCAAAAACAGCTTTTCCCAACCAGCACAACCAATACACAACCAAACCAGACCCAAAACAAACCCCAACAACAAAACCCAACCCACAGCTCAATCTCTTAGAAGTAGATGTGCCTAGCAACCATTCTACAACTACAAACAAAAAACAACGGCGTAGCAGAAAAACCACAAATAACCCACCGAAAAGGGAAAAATCTTAATTGGAGTGCACTATGAATAATGTACTGAACTGCAAGTGACTGTTATGAGCGAACCTAAAGTAAAAGAAGACCATGTTAAAATGCACAAAGACGCCAACGCCCTGATGGACTCTGGCAAGTACAGCGAGGCGAAAGACCTTTTCCAAAGAACAGCCGAACTATACTACAAAGGCCAAAACTACTTCGACTCAGCAACCATGTACTACAAAGCAGGCGAAGCAGCCTTTGCCCTAAAAGAATACGAAAAAGCCATTGAACACTTCATGAAATCCTCAGAAATCTGCTTCGCAAAAGGCTTCGACCGCTTCGGCGTCAGCGCACTAGACTACGCAAAAGACTGCCAAAATGCCCTCGGCAACACAGCAGAAGTGGAAGCGTTAGCCAAGAAAATCAAAGAAATCAAAGCAAAACTTGAAAGCGCCTTCTAAACAGGCACCTTTCAATCAACACTCTTTTTATTACCTCCAAACGTTTTCCACAAAACCCAAGCAGTGGTTTGCTAAAAAAGCAGATATAAAACCACACTCTACAATACTTGAATAGAAGGCAACCGCAATGAACATCAAAGACAAAGACGCATTTGCCAAAGACTTCTACAGTCGCCAAGTCATACTCAAAGAACTAGGCACAAAAGGGCAACAGAAACTCTGCAACGCCAAAGTTGCCGTTGTCGGCGTAGGCGGATTAGGCACAGTATCTTCACTCTACCTCGCATTAGCGGGCGTTGGGCACCTGAGGCTGATTGACCAAGACATCGTAGAGGTGCGGAACCTGCACAGGCAAATCCTCTACAGCACCGACGACTTAGACTACCCAAAAGCCGAAGTCGCCGCAAAACAACTGACAAAGCTGAATCCACTGGTGAAGGCTGAACCTGTCTCGGAGAATGTACATGCAGGCAACGTGGAACGGCTACTTTCTGGCGTGGACCTTGTGGTGGATGGTTTGGACAACATGGCAACCCGCTACCTCATCAACCGCGCATGCGTAAAAATGAAGATACCCTACGTTTTCGGCGCAGCCATAGGCATAGAAGGCAACCTCTCAGTTTTCTCTCCACCAGACACACCCTGCCTAGAATGTGTGCTGCCAAATCTGTCGGATAACGAGTTGCTCAAATGCGACACCCGCGGAGTACTTGGCGTCACGCCTGGAATCATCGGAGCCATGCAAGCAGCCGAAGCCATAAAAGTGCTCACTGGCGTAGGCACACCACTTAAAAATAAGCTGATGATTTGCGACTTCAACGACATGTCCTTCACAACAATTGACATAGCAAAACGCGCCAACTGCCCCTCCTGCAAAGGCACCTTACCTGCCGAACTTCGCGAAAGGCTAGTTTGGCTGTGCGGACAAAACACCGCAAACATCAACCCCGAAAAACCCCTAAAGCTAAACCTCAACCAAGTCTGCGAAGCGGTCCAGCAGCGTGGCCTGCACGTCCGCGTAAAATCACAGTTAGCGTTAATGTTTGACTACAACGGTTTAGAGGTTAGCCTGTTCAATGGTGGACGCATGCTCATAAAAAACGTCAAAGACGAAACATCAGCTCTGAAAGCTTACCGCGAAATCCTCAGCACCCTAAACATAAACTAAAACATTTTAGTCGTTCAGTGCTTCTATCAAGTTGTTTACTTCTTGAGTCCACCCTGATATGACTTCTAGGGTTGCTTCTTGTTTTTTGGAGAATTGTGCGTAGCTTTTCAGAACTTCTTTCTGATACTCGTAGTAAGCAGCCAACTTCTTCAAAGGCTCAATGAACTCACCTGCCGAAGCCTTCATCTCAAGACACTTTCCCAGCGTGATTAAGGTGTTGTGCATTTCGTCAATGGACATTTCAGTGTTTTGTTTGAATTCTTTAGCTAACCATGCCCTCTGAAGAAAATTGTGGTGTTTCCAGTCATAAGACCGCTCAGCATAGGTCTTCATCACCTGCTTATAGAGCGCGTTTATCCGCTCAATGGCTACTGCTTTGGACGCTGTTTCTGTCTCTTCTTTGCCTGCAACATTTATCCCAATTGCACGCAAAACCTGAAGAGAACTCATCTCCTGACCATGATACTTTGAAGCCAAAACCACTGCCCCAGCAAACCCCACACCGGCAGCTTCAGGTGAAATCACCACTGCCTTGTTCATCGCCAATAACTGCTCCAACGTCATACCCATCAATGACGCCACTTGGCTACCGCCCTCCACGAAACTTTGGGTTTTGACGATGCCAGATTCTATGGTGAAGGCGTAAACTCCGGTGTCTTTTACTTCTGCTGCGATTGTGTTGGCAAGTTTTACTTGAGCGGTTTTAAAAACCTCGTAAGCTCCCGCAAAAGGTGCCGCTCCACTCGAAGATGTACACACGAATACGCCATGTTTGCGCTTTATCATGTCGGGGAGGAAAGCTTGCGCCAAGAGCACAGTTCCTCGCAGGTTCATGCGGTAGCTAGCGTCCCACATGTCTATGGGGGTGTCTTTGACTGTGCCTGTTGGGAGAACTGGGGCGTTGTTAACGATAATGTCTACTTTTTTCCACTTCGCGATGACTTGCTTGGCGAGGGCTTCTAAATCTTTGCCGTTGCCCACATCCGTCTTCACGAAAAACGCTTTGCCCGCCCCAAACTCTTTCTCCAAATTTTCTGCAGCAACTTTGCCGTTTTCCTCGTTAACCTCAGCAATTACAACTTTGGCGCCTAACCAAATGAGCGCTCGGGCTGTTTCGTACCCGATGCCGCTTCCAGCACCCGTAACCACCGCAACATCTCCCTTCAAGGAGTCGCGAGGCAAATTTCCTTCACTAATAAGCACAATGTCCACCTTTAACCAGTGTATCTTGGGTTGTTGTGCCTATAAAACTTGCTTTTCAAGCCAAATTATGCCTTTTCTAGCCTTTCTATGCCTTTTCCAGCCGTGGACTAACAAAAATCTGAACT
The DNA here is from genome assembly GCA_937873375.1 of Candidatus Bathyarchaeota archaeon. Taxonomy (GTDB): domain Archaea; phylum Thermoproteota; class Bathyarchaeia; order Bathyarchaeales; family Bathycorpusculaceae; genus JADGNF01. The sequence goes on along the minus strand of CALMWK010000061.1, from coordinate 35,953 downwards.
CTGAATTAAAAATGGGGCTTAAATTGGGGTTTTCAAAAGGGCGGGGGTTAGGTAGAGCGATAGAGACACCTCAGGGGTCGATTTCTGTTTCTATTTATAGAGGGGGGTAGGTGGCTGCAGAGAGGGGGGTCAAACCGTAGCAAAAAACAAAACAACCGAGCAACAAACCCTCAACGCAGCATCCTCTCATAGTGGTATAGGTATTCTTGGGCGTAACCTGCGTATTCGCCGAAGTAGTTTCTGCCGAACTCGTTAAGCTTGGCGTACTCAGAATTGCTGAGTCCTGCTTGGCTGGAAAGTTTGTGGGCAAGCTCTTTGGGCAACTCGTGTTTGTAGTGGTTTAGGATGACGCGTTTGACCCAGACATCCACGGGAAAAGCCTCATGTTTCCCAAGCGAGAAAAGCAGAACGCAATCAGCCACTTTGGGGCCGACACCAGGGAAATTGCACAATTCCTTTTTGGCTTGCTCGTAAGGCAACTGCTTTAGGCGCTCCAGTTCGACGTTGTTCTCAAAGATTCGCTTCGAAGTCTCCAGCAGATACTTGGCGCGGTAACCCAGCCCGCACTGCTCTATGCTTTTCAATGTGGCGTTTGCCAGCTTTTCGGCTTGGGGAAACATGTAAAACTCGTAACCCTCAAAAACAACTTTTTCTCCGAACTTTTTCGAAATTTTGTGCAGCATGTTCTTTATGGCTGGGATGCCTTTGTAGGTGGCGCAGATGTACGAGGCGAGGCACTCCCACGGGTCTTGCCTGATTAGCCGCAAACCCCAAAACGCTTCCAGCGCCTTGCAAATGTGTGGGTCTTTGTTTATGCTGTCTCGGATTTTTTGCAAATCTTCATCTAAACCAAAATAGTGCTCAACAAACTCTCTTTGGGCATTAACGTATTCCAGTTTGTTTTGGCACTGGCGAACCTTGAAGACCTCATCGTTGGCGACGCCGTACCACCAGTCTCCAACTTTGTCCCACCTAAAAACCTGTCCACAACAAAGCGTCACATCCAAATTAAACGGGGGGACGTCAAGTTTCAGCGTTCGTTTTCCTCCACAAACCTGCCCGATACTGGAACCTGCGAAGCCAAACCTTTTCGCTGTCTTACTTCAGAGATTACTTTCGCGGCGAGTTTCTCAGGAACCTGTTCCCAGTGGTTTAGGTTGCTTTGCCAAAACGCGCGCCCCGAGGTGGATGACCGAAGCTCTTTGGATAACCCAAACGTTTCCGCGACTGGGATGTACCCCGTGATGGTCGTTAGGAGTCCCTTGTTTTCGAAAGCTGAAATTTTTCCTCTTCTGGTGCTGATTATTCTTTGGCATTCCCCAGCTAACTCTGTTGGAACTGATATGTCTGTTTTGTAGACGGGTTCCAGTAGCACAGGTTTGGCAGCTAAGAAGGAGCCGAATATGGCTTTGCCTATGCCGCGCATGATTTCCACTGAACTGCACAGTTCTGTTTTGTTGCTGAGCTCCAAGTCAATTACGTTCACTTTTACGTGCCGCACAGGTTCCCCGCAAAGTGGACCCGCCCTGCAGGCAAACTCGAAACCCGCAATAATCGGCTCCAAGATTTCCTCAGGGATTTGCTCGGTTTTTTCCGTGCAATCCCAAAGGACATTTCGTTGCTCATCAAACGAGAGAATACTTCCCGCTTCTTCAGCGTCTTCTGGGCTGGCTGACTTCTCCAGTATGGGTTCCACTTGTACCGTGAATTTGTTCTGCCTGTTTGGGCTTGTGGCTGTGGCGTTGGCGCCTTTTTTTGTGACGCTTTCGCGGTAAACCACTCTGGGCGAAGAAAACGTTATCGCCGTTCCGCTGACTGCGCTTTTTAGCTGATTGAGGGCAACTTCCAGATGCAGCTCCCCCATGCCGCTTAGTAGGTACTCGCCAGTTTCTTCGTTGACCTTTACTACGAGGTTTGGGTCTTCTGTTGCAAGTTTATCCATGGTTTCCAGTAGCAGTGGGATGTCTTGGGGGTTTTTTGGCTCAACCGCCACCGTAACCACCGACTCCGAAACATACGTTATGCTCTCGAAGGGAACCATGCCTGCTTTATGCGCTGTGTCAACGAGAGTTTCGCCAGCTTTAACTGAACCTGAAACGGCTAAGGCTGCGATGTTGCCTGCACAAACTTGGCTGACCTCTTCTTTTAGGGCACCCATGTAAACGTAAACTTGATTCACCACAGTCTCCGACAAAACATCAACAAGGTGCAGCGTGTCGCCCTTCTTCACTGTGCCCGAGAAAACTCTTCCCATAGCAACTACGCCGCCGTCGGGGTTTGCCTGCACATTTGTCACACAAACAACCGCGGGTCCCTCATCGTTGCACTCAACTAGGGCTTGCCCAATTTGGGATTTTATGTGTCCATCCCAGATTTTCTCCACCCTATACGCCTGTGCCTCCTTCGGGTTTGGGATGTTCTTTACTGCCATGCTGAAAACCGCGTCATAAACTGGGAGCATTTTGCGTAGTTTTTCTTGTTCTGCGTTCTTGTAAGCAGCTATGATATCTGAAAATTTTACGCCTTTTTGTCGTGCAGTGCTCAGGGTGAAGCCCCAACCGTGCAGGGCTGAGCCGAAAGCAACGCTGTCGTTGGCGGGGTCAATTTTCCACTTGGTTTTGAATGGTTTGTCGGCGTAGAGTTCGATTAGGTTGTTGAAGCTGCTGATTATGTGGTCCAGTTTTTTCTGGATTTGCTCCGCGTTAAGTTGCAGCTCTGTGATGAGGCGGTCTACTTTGTTGATGAATAGGACTGGGCGGACTCTTTCTTGGAGTGCTTGGCGGGTGACCATTTCGGTTTGCGCCATAACCTCTTCCACCGCATCCACAACAACCACGGCGCCGTCTATTGCTCGAAGTGCTCGGGTGACTTTGCCTGTGAAGTCCACGTGCCCAGGCGTGTCCACCAAGTTGATTATGTAGGGGCTGTCGGGGGCTTTGTAGAGTAAGGTTATGTTGGCGGTTTTTATGGTGATTTTGCGTTTCTGTTCCTCTTCAAGGTAGTCGAGTACGCGTGCGGCGCCTGCCATCTGAAGCGACAAAAGTCCAGCGCCAGCCAGCAGTGAGTCTGCCAGCGTGGTTTTTCCATGGTCAATGTGCGCAATTATCCCTAGGTTTCGGATAAGCTCTTTTGTGCTCATGAGCTTTTGGATTTCGGCGATTTGCTTGAATCTCGGCATCGTGTGCACTCAAACAGTGTTTCAGTAAGGTTGTCGCCCTATTAAATTTGTGACTGCTCAGGTTTGTTTTTGCTCTTTGTGTGGTTGTGGTTGGTTGCTGTGGCACTGCTTTTTGGTTTGTGTTTTGGGTTGCAATTTGTTTTTTGGTTGTTTTTGGTTTGGTGTTTGGTTGTGATTTGTTGGGTTGTTTTTCACTAGCTGCATGGGTGCTATGTTGGGGGCGGCTGCTTGTGGGTGTGAGTGTATGTTGCCGTGGTTGAAAAACGGTGAGGTAGCTCCCGGGTAGATGCCTAAGTTACTCAGTCGTACGCATCAAATGGTCCCGTGGTTCCTAGCGCCTGCTTTCTTTGCTTTTAGAGCAATTAAAAACGCTGAAACAGCAACGACAAAAACAACAATACTCCATGAGGGAAACTCTGGAATTTGAGGTGAAGGTTTAGGCGAGGGCACCAGCAACGGCAAAGACGTTATGCTTGGCTTCAGGGCTATGATGGCACCTGGGCTTTCAGAGTCTGGGCTTCTTCGAGTTACGAAGTTCCCGCCTATGTAAACCGTACCATTTTCAATCGTGGGCGCCGAAGCTACGCCGTATCCCAACGTGTAGTTCCAAAGCTTCTCGCCAGTTGACGCACTTACCGCGTAAAAGTTGTACTGCGTTACAGGCGAGAAAAACATTGGTCCATTCGCGCCGACGTAGACTATGCCGTCAGCGTAAGCTGGATAGGATGGGGAAGAGCCTGTGAAGTCGCTGGCTGCAAAATTCCAAACGATAGTTCCATCTAAGGCATTAACGCATAGCACCCCGGTGGAAGACCCAACATAAAGGTACCCCTCGACGGACTGTATGGAGCCCAGACCTGTCCCGGCGGTGTAACTCCAGATTGGCCTGCCGTCGGAGGTGTTTAAAGCGTAGAGGACACCGTCGCCGGACACAGCGTAAACCGCGTCGTTCACAATAATTGGTGTCCCGACGGAGCTGTCAATTGGGTAATTCCAGAGAAGAGCCCCATTTGAAGCGTTCAAAGCTAAAACTCCGCCTTGATAGATGTATCCGCCTGAATGCGAAGCGTCAAGGTTATTTCTAGTGTCCACGGCATTGGAACTGGCGTAGACTCTCTGTCCATCAGTTATAATTGATCCGAAAAGGCCATTGGTTGTGTAGTTCCATAATGATTTTCCCATTTGAGCGTCGAATGCGTAGACGCTGCTACTCCAAGAAGCGTCGAGCCCAGAATACGCTGTGCTCATAGCATAGAGGCTCGCGCCCTCTAAGGATAGTGGCTCATAGCCAAAGCGAGAACCTGTTGGACCAAGAAAGCCCCACAACTTTTCGCCTGTTGAAGCATTAAGAGCATAAATGAAGCTAGCGGTCCCAACCACATAAACTACGTCCCCACTAACCAAAGGGTAGACGAAATTTGAGTTTGTTTCCTCAGAAAAGTTCCACAACTGCATACCTGTCAAGGTGCCTAGGCAAGATATGACGCCTTGCGGTTGGTTCGAAGACCCGTAGATGGTTTCGCCGACGTAAACATATTCGTTTGCCACCGTGAAGGTCGGGTAGTAGGAACGACGGCTCCACACTTCGTCGCCAGTTGATGCATTCAAACATAATAATTCCAAGTTTCCGGTTCCGCTGTTACCCGATGACACAAAGACTAGACCGTTCGCCAAAACTGGAGAATTAACCCTGCTCCAGTTTGAAGGGCGCACCCAGAGCTGAGAGGCTGACGCAAGCGGAGCAGACGGTGCTGGTTCTGTTGGTCTTGGCAGCGGTCCTTGCCTGTACAGAGGAGTAGGCGTGGTAATTATCAGCATGCTTACAAAGGATGTGGTGTTTCTGATGTCGGTTACCCAGTAGCAGATGTTCGGGCTGTCGTGAGTATCCAAGGCTAGCGGACCTGCGCCGTAGGCAAACTGGTCAGGAGCAACGGTCTCAAGATTCCAGTTAGAGCCTGTCAAGCTGGCATACATCAAAGAGCCGTTAAAGAATTCAACGTGCGGGTTATCGTGGGAATCTAAGGCCAGATTGGTTTGAATGAAGAGTCCTACCATGTGGACGTGTGAAACAATAGTTTGTTTGCTCCAAGTCTCTCCGTTCCAACTTGCGTACCCCAATGTGACGTTGCCGCCAGACTCATGTGGATAGTTTATTGCATAGACGAAATGAGGGAAGCCTCTGGAATCTAGAACCATGCTTCCAATGTTGTCTAAATTGGTCAGAGATGTTTGGATGTCCCAGTCTGAACCTGTCCAAGTGGCGAGTTTGACGGTTATCGTATAGCCGCCACTGGGAGGATAATAGGTGTCTTCCCCATACATTATGGATGGGTTATCGTTTGAGTCTAAAATCAGGCTGATGGTGTCGGAGGCACTTATATGCTCCTTAACGATTTGGGTTGTCCAACCTGTGTCGTTCCAGCTCGCGTAATTCAACGTATGGTAGTTGTTTGTGGGTACTATCGAGGAACGGATTTGCTGTGTTCCATAAGCAAGATGCGGGTTTCCATGCGAGTCCAGAACCACGGAATATCTATTGCCCTCTGGCACGACCTGGTAGTTCCAGTTTGCCCCTCTCAAGCTCGCGTAGTACATTACTCCGTTTGACCCTTTGAAGAGTATGTGCGGGTTGTCACCAGAGTCAAGGACAAGAGCGTTGGGGGTGCCCCCTTGAATGACACTTTGGGTTTTCCAGTTAGAGCCGTCCCAGAACGTGTAGTACATCATCCCGTCTTTGCCAGCGTGCACGATACGGGGATTGTTGTTGGAGTCCAGAATCATACAGATTGTACCGAAGGAGCCGCCAGTCAATACCTCCTGTGTGCTCCAAGTTAGAGAAGTTGCTTGGGCAGGTGAGGCACTCGGCAGAGGTTTTGAATTCAAGATTGGCACTGAAGCACTGAAACCAGAAGCCGCAGTTGCAAGCTGAGCGGCGATCAACGTTGACGTGAGAATGACAATGAGCAAGATCGCCGTGGAGTATCTCTTCACTTCGGATGCCACGAATTATCTATATGTTCGATCATCTTAAAAAGAGTGTTTGTAAAGATTTCCTGTCTCAAAGTTCTTTGACTAAAATCTAAAAGGAGCAGAAAATGGCTCTTTGAATCAGAGAATATGGAGAAAAGTTTACTCTTTTAGCTTCTTTTTTTGATTATAATGGCTGCAATCAACATCGTAATCGCTGTAAGTGAAAGAATAATCCCTGTTGGGAATTCTGGAACTGGCGGCGAGGGTGAAGTGTTGTCGTCGACGTTATAATAAGCCATTAGCGGGTAATTGTCTTGACCCGAAACAAAGCTCACAAACCCATCTACCCTTTGGTCCCATTTGTACCCATTTACTATGTATGGGGCATCACCGATGCCGTCTCCGTTGCTGTCTGTCCCATTATAATCGCCCCAGAAGTTGCCTATGGTTCCGTTGTCCCAGCGGGTACCCTCTACCCCATCGTCAATGTGGATTTTGCAGGAGTCTGCGGTGAAGGTGTTAGCATAAAACGTGTTGTTTACAGCGCCGTCTTGAAGCGCTACAGCAAACCCGTTATTCGCCATGTAGTTGCCATAGACGGTGTTGTTTGAGCAGCTCCAAACTGTTCGAATAGCCTGACCTGCGAATCCGGTTATGTTGTTTCCAAAAATCACGTTGTTCGAACAGTTCCTGAAGAGAGCTATGCCTTCTCCTCCAGTGCGGTTTTGGTCTTGGCTTGGCAGGTTGGGAGACGGTGGCGGTCCTGAAATTTTGTTTCTTGTTATTATATTGGAGTCGGCTATGTCCATTGTTATCGGGTTACTTGTTTCAATTGTGTTTTCTGATATTAGGTTTGATGAGCCTTCAAGGTCGATGCCGTCGCCGGTCAGAGTATTATTTCTGATTGTGTTGTTTGTGCCGTTGCAGGCGATAGCTGAACCGTGGATGTTGCTGAAGTTGTTGTTCTCAATTAGGATGTGCGATGAGTCTTTGATTGCTACTCCGATGGCGGTGCACATGTTGGCGGTTTCGTTGCTGAACATATTGTCGATGATGGTGATGTTTGAAGAGTTGGAGATTCTAACTCCCGTGGTACACTTTTCAATGTTTAAGCGCGTAATGGTTACGTTGTTTCGTCGCGTTATGATTATGCCGTTGTTTCCAGCGTCGTTAGCGTGTGGAGCGATTCCCATCCAACTTTCGTTTCCCCAAATCATGTAATCTGAGCCATCAAAAACGATATTGTCGCGTTGAACTTCAATCGTGTACATGCTTAAATTATCTGTGAGTTCGTAGAGGCTGCCTGACCTCTCGATGGGCGCCGTTGCTGGTTCAACACTTCCGTCGCTTCTTATGTAGATTCGCGGGAGGTCTGGACCAGGGTCTGGAAAAAAGTTTCCCTGCGCCAAATCAATGAACTGCAAGCCAGCCATAGTTGAGGATAAGACTAAAAGAATCAAAACTGACAAGGAAAGTGGTTTGATTTTCAAACGTTCACTTCCGTCAACCATTCATAGAGGTGGGGTGCTATTTAGTTCTCCCTGAAGAACACCCACCCACCTTAAACCTTGCCGCCGATGTGCTTGCGCAAGAACAATACAACTGCAAGGGCAATGATGATGACTGCTAAGCCTGCTGGGGCATAGAGTTCAATGGGTAAACCTGCGTTCTGTTGTTGAGGAGATGGCGTCGGCGAAGCTGAGGGAATTGTGTTTGGAGAGACCGAAGGCGTCTGCGTTGGCGTAAGCGAAGGGGAAGCGGAGAAGGAGGGCTGCGGACTAGGGGTAGCCATCGGCAAAACCACCTCTGAAACGTCAACTTCTCTGACCAGCGGGTATCGGTCTGTGAGGTTCGGAGCGACGTTAATCACGTAAGGCAAATCGTATACTCCAGTGGCGTCTACCTCAGAGGCATTGGGATATTTCGCAGCGTAGTTGCTCCAGTAATTGCCTTCCACGCCGTTATCCCACGAAGGCATAACCACTTGGGTTTCGTCGCCTGGAACAACCAAGTACGCTGTCTGAACAATTGGACCCTGATTAAGAGGGATTATGAAGTTATTGTGGTGGACCATGAACTCTCCGCCCAGGTCAGTTTCAATCGCGATTTGCCCTTCCGTTTCAAACACGTTAAAGGCTATGGTGTTTTGGTTGTAGTTTCCTTGGAAGGAGGATATCCAGATGCCGATGCTGTTTCCAACTAACTGGTTCCCAGTGACGGCAACGTTGTTTCCTTGCACGCGGATGCCCCACGTATTCTGGGCTATGTAGTTTCCCGCGACCCTGTAATTGTCAGCGTAGATGCCAAATCCTTTCCCGTTACCTGTCAGGTTGCAGTTTTGGATGGTGACGTTGTTGTAGGCTCCGAGGACTCCAGTCTCCCAGTTCCACACCTGCAAATTCCTGACCGTCACGTTGCTACAGGTAATGTTCAACGCAATCGCCTGAGCAGCACCCTCCAAAGTATAACCTTCACCATCAAAGACTATGTTGTTTCTTTCAAGAATTATGGGGCTGTTATACAAGTCATCTAAGAGGCGATATGTGTCGCCTTCACGCTGAATAGGCACAGACGAAGGTGTGATGTTTCCATCAGCGTGGATGTAGATGGTCCCATAAGATTTTGCTTCAGAAGATTCAACACAAAACATGCTCAAAGCTACAATCAAAACAAACCCAAGTGCCCAGCAGACTTTCACTTAATGCACCGTAGCACATTCGTGGCAAAAGTGACTATTAACTCTCACTCAAGAACAAATTGTTCCCCTACAGGAACAAATCCCCGCTGGATCCGAACTGGGTTCTGAGAACGTTAAGACCAACAATAACATAATAGTAATATTTGTCGCTTTATGCGTTGGTTTCTTTAGATTGCCCGTAGGCGAAAAGCCAGAGGTCTGCAACCACGAACGTTCTGTTGCCAAGAACGATTGGCGGCAAAACGTAGTGGTCAAACTGTTGACTCTGAACTAAGTCACCTGTTGACGCGTTAAAAATCCAAAGACCACCGCCAGTTAAGAAGATTTTATCATTGTTAACAACTAAGCCGTTGCTCGATGTCGGAATCTGCCTCGTCCAAATCACGTTGCCATGGGCTAGGTCAAGGCTGCATAATGTTCCAGTGTAATTGCCTGATTCGACTTGTTTTGCTCCAAAACTCCAGAACAGTCGCTGATTTTGGGTGTCAACGTAGAGACTTGGAGAAGCATAATTGTCTGGAACAGAGAATAGGTTCTGGGTGTCCACGTTGGTTTTCCATGCAACGGTGCCGTTTGCAAAATTTACCGCGTAGACGTATCCGTCTGATGCTGAAAACAGTAACAAATTATTGTAGACAGTCGGACTGTAAATAGCTGCCCCTACATCCATGCTCCAAAGCTTTTTACCAGTATTGGAATCTAAACACAAAAGCGAGCTGCCACTCCACATGTTCCCTATAATGATTTTGCCCTGACTACTTGCCAAAACGCTCGGAACAAAACGAACACCAAAAGTAATTACTGTTCCGTCCCAAGTAACAATGCTTCGCCAAATGACACCTCCATTATCCGTATCTAACTTTAAGAAATACATTCTTGAGTAATCTCCCTCTGTAGCCGCTGTCGCATAAATGCAATTGCCGTCAACTATGTCACCGTACAAGGTAAGCCCACTCACCGACCAAGTCCCATTCAAACTCACTATACGTCCAAAGGTTTCTTGCCATAGAAGCTCCCCAGTAATTGCATCATAGGCACCAACGCCATCGGCTGTGGCATATAATCGCCCGTCCTTAACGCGGATTTGAGGTGATTCGTTAAAAATCTCGTCTGTTTCCTTCTTGATAATCCAGTGCAGCACTCCAGTATTCTTATCTAAGCAACCAACTCGACGTCCTCCAAAACCAGCATAAACCCGACTTCCAGATACTACTAACCCACGAGAACGGTAATATCCAGCAGTGCTATTCCAAAGGGACATGCCATTTTGGCTATCAAAACAGTATAAATCACCTGTCTCATCGATCGTAAACACTTTTCCTTCGTCGACCGTAAAGGAATTTGCAAAGTGCTCTATGGGACTCTGCCAAAGAACGCCAAAAGGAGTGTCAGGGGTTGTTGTTGGCTCTGGTGAGGCACTAGGCGTAATGGTTGGTTGCGGTGTAGCACTAGACGGAATTGTCGGCTGAGGTGTAGCGCTGGAAGGAGGGCTTGAGTTCTTGAAACCTAATTCGTATGCCACAAATGAGGCCACAAGGATAATCGAAATTAACGCTGCCACAAGGGACAATGCTAAACTCCTGTTCATGCCGCAGCCACCAATCAGCTATATTGTTTGGTTTGCCTAAAAGCCTGTTTGTAAAGATTATTTGACACAAAACGCCTGCAAGATGAATCTACGGCGGGACTTCTTTTGTCCGTAAAGGGGACACAGGTCAAACTTTAAAGGTGACTGCTAAATAATCTGCGTGCGTTACACAGGCGTTTGTTGAAGTGGAGAAAAGCCTATTTGAAAAACCCCTTGGTAGTTCCCGTGGAACAGTTGACGCAGGAACCTTACGCTTCTGTTCTGTGCTTTCCTAAACCCAACGAAGCCGAACTCAAAAGCCGCATTGAAGAACTCCAAAGCCTCGGAGCAGTGGCGGTTGAGTTCTCAGGAAACGCCAGCGCTTTCGGGGTTCGGGTGCCTATCTTGGGCAAGGGCTTTGTCGGCATGGTTGTGATTGCACATTTGAACGGGCAGAGGGTGGCTCTGAAGATTCTCAGAATGGATGCTGACCGACCTGACCTGCTGCATGAAGCACAGATGCTCTCAAAAACCAACGCCGTGGACGTTGGACCGAAACTGGTTGGGGCAAGCAAAAACTTCTTGTTGACGCAACTTATCGACGGCGACCACCTACCCAACTGGCTCAAAACACAAAAAGAAAAAAAACTGGTGCAGAAGGTGTTGGGCGAAGTTTTGGAGCAGTGCTATCGGCTGGACGAAGCGGGTTTGGACCATGGGGAACTGAGCAAAGCACCCAAACACGTCATCATCGACCACGACTGCAAGCCGTGGCTTATCGATTTTGAAACCGCCAGCGACACCCGAAAACCAGCCAACGTCACAGCCATATGCAATTTCCTTTTTTCAGGCGCAGGCGAAGTAGCCCAAGCAGTTGCTGAGGTGCTCGGTGAAAGGGATAAAAAAGAAATTATTGATGCGCTGAAGAGCTACAGGAGAGGCAGGTCCCGAGAAAACTTTGAGAAAATAGTGGCTAATTGTCTGCGTTAAGTCTGCTGCGTCTACACAGCGATTTCGTGGAGCCTCTTCTGTTTGATGGCTTCTTTGATTTCCATGGCTATGCGTCTGCCCATATACACGTTCTCGCCGTACCGCAGGTAAGCGTAAGGCGAAGTGCCGATGCCTATGTTTGTTCCAGCCACGATGCGCGCTGAAATTTCGAACGTGAAAATCTTCAAGTCATCCGTTATGACGGTTTCGAGGCAGAAGGGTCCAATGATGCCTGGAGGCGCCAGTTCCCGCGCTTTCTTGTGCACGTTGTCACCCATCCGCATCAACTCAGGCAGCAGCGATTCGCGGAGTACTATGGGGAAGTTGCCTACTACGGTGTAGGTGGGGTTTACGTCTATGTCCAGTTGCTGGCTTGCAGGAATCTTACCTATAGAATCCACAGCGGATTCGTAGCGCCTGTCAACTGCCAAAAACTCCACGTCATCTTGGATTATGCTGCTAAAGTAGCTGGGGTAAACGTTCACGCCCAACGCATACTCCTGCAAATGAATTTTGTCTACGTCGTCTCCTTGCAGCAAGCCGCGTTTGACCATTTCTTTGAACTTCTTGTAGAACGTTTTGGGCGAGTTAGCTAAGAAGTAGCCTCTGCCGCCTTTTGCACCTGGCAACTTCGCGATGATTAAGCGGTCAATGTCCTCGGGAGTTTTGAATGTGGCGGGTAGTCGGAGTCCTGCTTGGCGGAGCCAGTCTTCTTGGCTTTTGCGGTTTGCTTCCCAGTCGAGGAGTTTGCGGTTTCCAAACATGGGCACCATGAGGCTGTTCTGGAGCTCTTCGGTGCTAAGGTACGCGGTGAAGGAACCGTGAGGAATCAACACGACGTTGAGTTTGCGCAGTTTCTCTTGAAGCGGTTTGGTCAGTAGCTCCGTGAAGTCTTTGACGATTATCAATTCGTCGACGAGGGGGAATTTCTGGTACATTATGACGTCTTTTTCTTTGCAGACGCACACCGTTCGAAAGCCCTCTTCCCGTGCGCCTTTGAAAATGTTCAGCGAAGAATGCGAACCCAGCGTGCCTATGGCTATCTTTTTCTGGTCGTATTTTTCGAGGATTTTGCCCATGTCCGCGGTTTCTATCATGTTACCACTTCGTCAAGACGCCCCTTTCTGAGGGCACGTTTAATCTCCATAGCCACACGTTTGCCAGGACCAACTTCAGTGCCGTACTTGTACTTCATGTAAGGCGAGGTGGGTTCCACGCAGGGGCAGCCTGGCACTCTGGGGCTAACGTCGAAAACGTAAAACTCCAAATCCTTCGTTATCGCACCCTGCAGGGCAAACAAGCCAATCATGCCTGGCGGGTACTCTTTTTTGCATGTTTCTACGAAGCATTCGGCGGCTTCAAAGATTTTTTCTATTTGGCTTTCGCGCATGGTTACGCCCATGTGTCCGATTTCGATGTTCTGTGTTGGTATGCCCAGTTCCAGTTGTTCTTTGGCGGGCAAGTCTAAGATGCCGTCAAGGTCCGTCTGCACCCGCTTGTCAAAACCCAGCAGGTCTATTTCGTCGGTTAGGGGTGACCAGAAGTAGTTAGCGTTGAATTTGGCGCCTATGACGTACTCTTCGATGACGGCTTCTTTTAGGGCGTCACGGGTAATTATGCCCTTGTGTATGCGTTCTTCAGATTTCTTCTCATACTCCTCAGGTGAGGAAGCGTAGAAGAAGGCGCGTTCGATGGTGCGTTCCTTCTCAGGAACCTTAACAATTACCAAACGGTCTATCTCTTTGGGCGACTTGAAAGCTCTGGGCAGGCGTATTCCTGCTTTCTGGAGCAGCCACAGCTGGTTCCGCGGTGCAGTGCGTTCTTCGGTTTTGAGCATGTACCTGTTGCCCATGAGGGGAACAGCGAATTTTTCTTCGATTGCTTCGTAGCCTGCATACACGCTAAACGAGCGGTTGGGCACAAAAATCGTGTTCCATTTGGTCAGCTGTTCAACTACATCTGGTTTGGTGATGCCGCTGAACTTTTCCAGAATCATAACGTGGTCAAATATGTTACTGTAGTATTTGGTGTAGGTTTTTTCCCTGCCCTTTTGGCAGACAACCACGGTTTCGAAGCCTTCCTGCTTTGCGCCTGCAGCGATTTCCAGCGCCGAGTGGCTACCGAGTACGCCTATGCGCACTTTCTGCGGGTCGTATCCTTTTAGGGTTTCTTTAATTTTGCTTTGCATCATTCTTACTCGCCCATGTAATCCTTATACTTCTTGACGACTTCAGCCAGTTTTGGCGAATCAAAAAATTTGCGCCCCGTCATCTCGTTAGCCGCTGAAGTGTACATCTCACTAATGATTGCCTTCAACTGCGGGTCAAGTTTGGGCGGCTGCGACTTACACAGGGACTTCCAGTCTTTGATGCCTTTTGCTTCGGCGGTTTTCTTGGCTTCTTCCGCGTCCTTGTACCACTGGGTTTTCTTGTAGAATTGTCTGGCAACTTCTTTACTTACATGGAACCCGCCCAGAGTGAACCTGCACTCGTCCAAGGTTCCGACGACATCGACAACCATGAGGCGTCTTTGGCTATCAAGAGCAAGCTCGATTTTGCCGTCTTCGTTGACAAGCCCCGCTTTGGCGGCAATTTCGTTAATGGTTTCATTAACTTTTGCAAGAACCACTTTCACAGCGGCGGTTTCGATATTGGTTAGTCCGGCAATTTTTGTAGCTTCTTCCCATGCGAGGTAGCGGTCGGTTTCTTCCAGTTTAGTGCTCACATCAAATATGGGTTTTGTGAAATGTTCCCCCGGTGTGGGGTAGTGGTCTAAGCCGAGGTCTTTTGGAGTTACTTTTCCCTGTTCTAGTCGCTTGAATACGCTGGAGCCTTCAGGTAAACCGTTGCGGTAGATTATTTCAAGTGGGATGAGGCAGTTTTTCAGGTTCGCCGTGTACGCGCTGTAATTGTAGATGAGTTTGCCCTGTTCCACGCAGGTTTCAGGTCGGTACACACTTACCAAGCAGACTTCCATGATGCTGCTGGGTTTCTTCAGCTCTTTGAAAGTGACTGTTTTTCCATCAGCGCCAACTAAGCCCTTGTAGTGGGTTCTGACGCATTTCTCTTCCAGCCGCTCAAAGCAGTAGGCGCCCATCAGAGCAAGGGCTTCGCCTTTCTTGTCGATGTGGTCGGGCATTTCGCCCCAGTCGAAAACGGAGTATCGGTCAGAAAAGTGGAATATTCCTGTGCCCATTGCTTCAGGAGTAGGTTTCTTAATTACTTCAAGGTCTTTGACGCTGCCCATAGATAGACTCAACTCTGCTGTTGAGGAGTATTCTTCTAAGCTTTATATCAATTTATTTTTTAGCCCAGACATCTGCGTAGTTTCGCGGCTTCTGAGAGGGCTTTTCTGGCTTCAACGTCTTCGTGTTCAATTAGGGAAATCAGGAAGTTGTTGGTGAAGTTCTCGTGCTTTCTTTGGCTGACGCCTTTTGGTCCAAGCTTAACTGACAATTTCTCTTCCACCGTTTTTAAGTCCTCTAAACTGTTTAAAAGAGCCTCTCTCAGTTTCTCTTCGTTCATACCTGCTCTTTTAGCTGCTTTATGGCTCATTTCCATGAGCATTTTCAGGTTTCCCCAAGAAACGTACTCGCCAATAGAGTTCAGGTCATGCCCCATTTTCACGTAAAACTTCCGCAGCAGTTTCCATTCAGCGTCGTTTAATTTTGTTAATGCTTTCATGCCTATGAATTCCGGAGGTAGCCCGATGCTGTAGAGTGCAGCGGAAAAAGCAATTGCTCGTGGTAGGCACACGCCTGCTACGCATCTGCTGTAACCGAAGAGTCCAATGTGGAGTTTTCGTGCTCTTCGTTGAGGAACATAGGATGCAACACAGTTGATGAAGGGCGCTAACGGCTCAATCTCGTTTTCATACTGTAGCTTGCACTTGTCAAGTATGCTTAGCAGAATTTTTTCTTCTTGCTGGTCTATGGGTGTGGGTTCTCCGTTTGGGAGTCTCTGGTTGAGGATTTGTATGCATTCTTTGACTTGTTCGGTTGGGTAGTCGTATCGGAAAGCTGACTGAACTGTCACCGTTGATAACCCTTTGTATTCTTGCAAGAAGTTGTCAACGTTGTCTGGGGAAAGGTGCCCTCTGAAAGGTCTTGAACCAACCCCAAGTATAGGATGTATCTCTACCTTGTGCTCTTTTTCTACTGTTTTGAGTTTGCTGAGCGCTATTTTGGAGAGTAAAACCGCGCATAAGAGTCCATAGTTTAGTGCGGGGTCGGACCTTGCAATGAAGACTCTTAGGTGTTTGGGTTTAATCGCTTCGATGTAGGGGCTAACTATCTTGTCGACGTGTAAGATGCCGTTGAAGTCTTCGACTAGCGGTATTACTTCTATGGTTTTGGGTTTGAAAGCGCCGAGCCAGTCTTTTGTTTTTATGTTTTCATAGAGGGTTACGTCTTCGTCTGCAACTATGGATTTTTTGTAGTAGTTGAAAAGCAGTATGAGTTCTTTGGCGTTTGTGGTGAAAGGCAAGATTACCTCAAAAATCGGTGTTACTTCTCTTTTGTAGGCTAAGGATGCTACGTCGTGGGCTACAGGGATGTTTTGCAGGGTTTCTACGATGTATTTTCTTTCTGCACCCTCGATTTGAGGGTTGGGGATGCGGTATGTTAAGTAGACATCTTCGCCTATGGTGTGTCCTGCAAAGTAGTCCCAGTGTTTTTGGACAAGTTTTCTTACCACACGTGTGTCTGTGTCTTTTCCCTCGGAGTCCCACATAACTTCCTGACAACCCAGAGCATTGTAAGCGTAGAAGGCTTCAAAGACCTCTGCGTTTCCGTTGATGATTTCGTCGTTGCTCCATTCTGGGGTGTTGGCGTTGTCAGGGTGCTGAGTGGACATGGTTCGCGGAATTTTTCTTTCAGACTCGTGTGTCATGAATTACTCCCCAATAGACATATGTAGATAAGGACCGAATGTAAAGGCGAATCGGGCTATTTCATTCTTTTGATTGTCTCGTCAGCTTTTTCGATTTCTTCTTTCTTGTCCAGCTGGTACTTCTTCACTGCTTTTTCCAGTTCTTTATCTTCGACCGCGAAGATTTTTGCAACTGCAACTGCTGCGCCGTCAGGCTCAATTGTTACTACTGTGCCTACGCCGCTTGGTACTCTGAGAGAAGAGTAGATGTCTGCTCCGCCGTATTTGTCCGAGTAAGGTGGACATGCGATGACTGGTTTTGTGGTGTTGGAGTCAACAAAAGCGCTCAGCGCGTTGGAGCGTCCAGCAACGGTTACGTAGACGACTTTCTCGTTCGCGAACTCTTTGAGGATTGCCAGGACTTTCTCAGGAGTTTTATGTGCAGAAGCTACGCGGAACTCGTAATCTACTGTTAAGGCTTTAAGGTGTTTGGCTACCTCGCGGCAAAAATCCAAGTCCCTTTCGGAACCCATTATTATAACTGCTTTTCTCGTCATAACGATACACACTACAATGCTAAACTATCAACTTACTAATTAATTTTTAAGCAAAAGCTAAAGTGAAGTAAAATAGGCTTCTGCGGGACCAATTGTTTTTTCTTCATTTTTATGCTGACAAGAGTTCCAAGATTTTCTTGACAACATCTATACCTGATATCACACCAATCAAGCCCTCTTTACTATCGATTACGAACACGTGGTCCTGCTGGGTTTCCATCATAAGCTGAGCAAGCTGCTCTAGGGTGGTTTCTCCGCTGATAAGTGTTGGTTTATGCACCACCGTTTCAGACAGGCTTATCCCTTGGCGGTGTACGTCAACACATCCAAGGTCTTCAAGATTAATAATGCCTACAACATGAGCGTCCTCGTCGATTATGGGCAGCACTCTAAATTTCGTTCCTTCAAACTTTTCCAATGCTTCTCTAATTGCCACCCCATGGTGCAAGGCTATGGGGTTCTTGGTCATAACTTCCAGAGCTGTAACTGTCCTCATTTTTTCCGGAATCAAATCTTTGCCCTTCAAAAAGAATCTTTCAAGAGCCAACTCTTCAGTTTTCAGTTTTGTTTGTGGCTGAACAGGATAGAATGAGTGTTTTCCAGAAATTAGGTGACTTACCCCGCTTGCGAGCAGCGCCGGTATAGCGAATACGCCGCCTAACGTTTCAACGACGAAGGCTACAGGAGTTAAGAGAACTTTGTGGGTTCCAGCGAGTAGTGCCGCCATACCTACAGCCATGAACATCACGGCTAAGTTAATGTTGAAAATTGAGGCGAAGATGTATCCTATGCCTGCCCCTATTACTATGGTGGGAAAGAATAGCCCTCCGCTTCCTCCAAAATTCAACGTTGCGGCTGTGGCGAAGGTTTTGAGTAAAACAATTCCGATTAGCGCAACCATGCTGAATGTTGTGCCCTGAATAATCGCGCTGACGAAATGTAGCCCAATCCCTATGGTGTATATGGAGAAAACTCCTGAAACGCTGAGAACTGCTGCGCCAACTAGTATCAAGCCGAAATTCCCGATTTTCTTCTTCAGCCTGATTCCAATGTGTTCAGTCCAAGAGAACGTTTTAGTGAAGAACACCGCGTACAAACCGCAAATCAACCCTAATAACAATGAGAGCCCAATTTCATACAGCGAAAGGGGCATGTTCATAACTTCGCCAAAGAACGGTTCGACGCCGAGCACAGCCACCGACAGCAGATACGCGGGAACAGATGCGATGACAGCCTCGATAAAAGTTTCCCGGTCCAAATCGTTTTTGTAGGGGATTTCAAGTGCAAAAAGCACAGCAGTCAACGGGGTCCTAAATGTAGCCGCTAAACCTGCCGCAGCCCCCGCAATGAACAGTCTTCGGCGTAACTCAGGTTTAATCTTTAAACGTTTGGACAAGGCAGAAGCTATGCCTCCGCCTGCAAGGAAACTTGGGCCTTCAGGTCCAGCGCTTCCACCCAATCCTATTGTTAACATTGCGGCGGTTGGTTTAACCAGTGTGTCTTTTTCGTCTATTTCGCCGTTCTTTAGATGGTACGCTTCTAAAACTGTGTGTGTACCTGAACCAGTGGCTTTTGTGTCTGCAAAACGCTTCACCAAAAAGTAAGGCACACATAGGGCAAGAAAGGACAAGGGCAAAATAAGAATAATTGAGTACGAGAGCATGCTTTGGGTAAAACTCCAAATTTGGAGGTATAGCAGATAAAACGCTATTGAGATGGAGGATGCTAGCAAACCAACTACTGCAACTAGCAAATAATACCGTACGTCTTGAAACTTGCTCATTGTTGCTCTTCAGTCACGTCTATAAAAGATATAAATTTAGTGCCTTAACACGTGTCGTTGTTCAGCTAAAAGCCAAGCCACAGACTCTTCAATCGATAAATAAGAGGGGACGGATAACAAAACTGCACAATAGCTATTACTCAACAATCTCGTACGTTTTTTTATCTCCCTTCTCGCCTTTAGGTATGGTCATGGTGAACTGTGCACCTTTTCCCTGTTTGCCTGTTTCCTGTATTGTCCAGCCGTAGGCTTCGCATATACGTTTCATCAGGTAAAGTCCGAAGCCTGTGCCCTTTCCGAAACCCTCGCTGAAGAGTTTGCTTCTCATTTCGTCAGGCACTCCCACGCCGTTATCCTCGTAGATGAGTTTCAGCGCATCTTTGTCTTCTTCAAAGTGTACTCTGATTTGGGTGACTTTTTCGCCGTACTTAAACGTGTTATCCATCAAATTATAGAATAGTTGCCTCAGCAGGGAATCAGCCAGCACTGTTAAGCCGTGGCATTCGTTGATTAGTTGTGCGCCTTTCATGTCTGTGAAAAGCGAAGCTGCTTCGCTGAGGTGCTTTTCAACGTTGATGCTTTTCAGTTCTTCCGAACCCACTTGTACATAGAATCTTTCAAACTCCAGAATTCTCAGGATTTGACGAACGGCTAATTCCATTTCTTGTACGTGAGTAAGCGCTTCTTTGTTATCGGTTATTCTTTTTTTAAGCAGGTAAATCCTGCCGTTCAATGCAGCAAGCTTGTTTCGAACGTCGTGCCTAGTTAAGCCTTCGACCATGTGTAACTTTTCATTAAGTTCAGCCACCTGTGTGACGGCGTCTTCCATTACTGCCAACATCCACTTCTGCTCGCTTATATCCGTTGAGACATCTATAACCCCCGCAAATTCTCCTTTTTCGTTAAAAATCGGCGAAATTGTGGTAATCACTGGTGAAGCTGTACCATCTCGACGGTTTACAACAGTTTCTTTTACCCAAGATTTACCTGACTTCAAGTGATTTAGAAACTTTAACGTTTCTTTTTGGCTGGGCTTTTCACCTGTGATTTCCGCAATAGTGCTGCCTACTGCTTCGGACTTTGGTACTCCGTAAAGTTTTTCTGCGGCGGAATTCCAGTAAACAATTGTCCCCTCTGTGTTGGTAGCAACAATTGTTTGTCCCACAGCGTTTAACAAACCTGATTGAAAACGGGCTGCTTCGTAATTTTTTTTGCTTTCTGTTATGTCCCTGAATATTCCTTGAAGCACTTTTTTGCCGCCAAACTGTAACACGTTTCCTTTTATTGCGACATCCTTGATTTCTCCAGTTTTGGTGATAACTTGTGTCTCAACTACTTGGCCTTCTTTATCTGTAAGGTGCTGCTTGAAACTGCTGGTGGAAACGTCCCAATTTTCTTCTGGGTGAAGCAAACGCTGATGCATACCAACCAACTCTGACTTAGACCTGCCCACTAATTCCGTTGCTGCCTGGTTACAATCAATAAGAATTCCTGTTTCGGCGTCAGCAACAAAAATTGCGTCCAGAGCTTCCTCGAATAATTTTCGGTATTTCTCCTCAGACGCATTCAAAAGTTTCTCAACAGTTCTCCGTTTAGCCGCTCTGCATATGCTGCGTTGCAATTCCTCATAATATGCAGCTGGGTTTCCATCTTTGGTTATGAAACTTTCCACGCCTGAATTCAAAGCTTCAACGGCGATTTCCTCTTTTCCCTTACAGGAAAGCACGATAAATGGTACATCATTCCCCTGTCTCCTAACCTCATTGAGAAGTTCCAAGCCATTTTTACCCGGCATCTGATAATCAGTGATAACTACGTCATACTCTTTTTCACGCAGTTTCTTTAATGCTTCTTCAGCGGAATATGCCGTTTCAACCTGAAAATTGCCTTCCTCTTCCAAAACCTGCTTGGCCACGGGCAAAAATTCTAAATCATCATCCACATGCAGTATCCGCAACGTTTTATTCCCAAATAAATCAGCGTATGTTTCATCTGCAGACCCAACTTTGCGATGCATCTTCTCCATAGCCCCCAGTTTACACAATAACGCTCAAACTAATAAGCCAACATAAAAGTTCCAACTCGGAGTTAAAAACAGTTATGAATCAACAATATTACGCCAATTCACAAAGTACCCAAAAACGCCTTATCTAGAACATTTAAGTTTTAATCACGTATTTCAAACAAAAAATGGGGAACTATACCAACCCGCAGATAACAATGTTCAAAAATTTTGACTGCGAAATGAAAAAAGGAAGGAAGTGTCATGCTTAAGTCTCCACTAATATGTAATCAACGATTTTGGCGATTGGCGCATTCTTCTTGGTTGTATCAGAGGGGTTCAGGGGAGCAGAGATTTTCTGCTTTGGCTGCTGTACGCATGCATCCTTTGCAGATGTATTTTGCGTTTTTCACAAGAGGCTTTATTTTTTCTATCGGCACTTTATCCTCTACCATCTTGCAGAGGTGGTTTTCATGACCTGGATGAGGTTGAGCTTTTGACAAAAATTACACCTAGCCTAAGGATGAAAATAATGCTAAATATAGTAATGTGATTGTGCTGTAACAACAACAAAAACACGCTTTTTTCTATACTGCACTTCCAATTTTTGGGTTGCCACTCTTACTTTTCGTTTCTCAGATGTTTACCAATTGGTATAGGCGATAAGAAATTGATGAAAGTGAGCTTTCTACTAATCCTGCGCTTCGGCTTTTCATCAAAGTATTTATAATATGCTCTTGCGTTGTTGTTTGACATCTATCCTCGTGGGGTCGTCGTCTAGCTTGGTCTAGGATACATGCCTGGGGCGCATGCGATCTTGGGTTCAAATCCCAGCGACCTCACCACAACAATTCATTTTCTCGCAATTTTACCCATCTGCTTCTGAGCAATTAACTGCCTTAAGAGTTAAAAACGAGTTATTACTTACGTTTTTTCTTGTTTGACATATTTTCGCAAGGGTAGACAAAAATGAACCTGTTCTTTATACTCTGCGAATTCTTGCCCAAGTTTCTTTTCAAGAATTTTGGTTTCCCGTGAGGCTGAAACCGCCAGAAAAGACAGAATATACACCAAAGCCACGGTGGCAGGCACAGCCAAAAACCAACTTGTGCGTAGTACAACCGTCGACATTAATCCGAAAACAAAAAGGTACACCCCAGCATAAAGCGGATGTCGTATGTATGAATATATTCCGTGGGCAACCAGTTTTGGAGCGTCCATGCAGAACCCTGTCCAAGTGTGGTGCCTTGCGAGGTCCACCTTTGCTTTCACCACGAGAAAGGTGCCCAGCAAAGTCAAACCAAAACCAAACAAACCAACTGGCAACACCCCATCCAAAGTGATGAGTGAATAAGCGTAAACAAACATGGGAACCAGAAGAAGCAGCTTTAAAACATAAGTCCATTTCTCACTTATCAGCGGAACCATGCCGACTTTTCTTTTAAAATCCAAAATAAACACGGCGAATGTAATGGCTACAATAGCTTGACAAAACTGGAAAGCAAAGACATATTCCACGTTGCAAATCGCCTTCCAACAACAGGTGCTTGTCTGCTATTTAAGAGTGCAGAAGATGATGTTGACCAGAATAGTGTTTCGCGTTTGTTTTTCTGAGAATTTGAGTTGTGCAAATAGTTTTTGGTTTTGAAATTAAATGGGGCTTATGAAGGCGCATGTTAGAAAGGCTTAAAAATCGGCGCTGATACATCCGTTGGAATGCTTCATGTTCACATATTCAAGTGAACGAGCATATAAAGTTTAAAAATGAGGTATACAAAATTGAATAAACCAAGATTTACCCTTCAAGTTCCACCACCTCCACCACCTTCGTATGCTCCGAAAAAAGGTCACAGCAAAACCATCGTAATCGCCGTAGTCCTCATCGCTATTTTGCTCATTCCCACTTTGCTTTATTTCTCAGGCTCCTTAAACTCACTGTTTGGTAATAACCCATCGGTTTCACCCACAGCCACGCCCTATCACACTTCCACACCAACCACAGGTCCAACATCTACCCCGAATCCCGCCCAAAACAATGTTAACTTCGTCACAGGCAACCCCGTTTCCGTTGTTTCTAAACAAATCACTTCCTCAGGCGGAACAGTGGAAGTAACTGACAGCTCCAGCCCCCTGTACAAGATGAAAATTGACGTCCCAGGAACCGCCACCACCGAACCCATACAATTTGATGTTAGCTACTCCACAATCTCAAGCGTAAATGGACTGCCCCAAAACGCTGCCGTAGCAAGCAAGCTAATTAACATAAAAACTACTGGCTCAGCAACATGGAACCAATACAAGATGTTCAGCGAACCTGTTGAAGTTACTCTTCCCTACGATCAAACAGCGACAAATGATGACAACGCACCTGTACGATTCTACTGGTACGACCCGCAGACAGGCAAACTTGACTCAACAGGCTTCTTCAAAGAGGACAAAGCTGCACACACCGTAACTTTCCTCACTGGATCATTTTCAGACTTCGTGGCAATCAGCGTGGACATGAACTTCTCGGAACTCCTAGGCTTAAACTATAGTGTGGATACAGGCTTTCGACCCGCAACCGACGGTTGGTTCATACCCAACTACGGCTCATATCTTGAATCTGGCGGCAACTGCAACGGTATGGTCAGCTTTGCGAAATGGTACTTCTCCTACATTAAAGGCGGAACAGGCACTGGACTCCATGATAAATACATCGAAGGCACCCCCAGCGAATGGCGTGACGACGCAACCGCGATACAACTTGCAACAAGAGCTCAAATGGGAACTTCAGGCATTTGGGGTTCACTAACCCAACAAGAACGTAACTGGGCATCTGCAAACGCTAGAGAAGTGGCAATAAGCTGGATACACGGAATGCTTGTAACAGACGAACCCCAACTCATCGGTCTAAAAACAAGATACAACAACGGGACATGGGCAGATGGCGGTCATGCAGTACTCACATATGGCTACTCCAATGGCATGTTCCAGATTTATGACCCTAACTTTCCAGGCTCAGGCACTAACGACAGAATGCGACAAATACCTTTCACATACACTAACGGATTTAACGAAACCTACGTGTCAGGGCTCACAAGAACCAGCAGCTTAGTGTTCAACATTTTCTATCATGCAGGATCTAAACTTGCAGCTACACCCGGTGCTTACGCAGGAATCTACCTGTCCGCTGAAAAGAAATTCACAGACAATACACTGTTCCCAACTGTGAAACTCACCGACATAAACACTACTCCCACAGGAACAACTCCAGTAGACACTGACGGCGACGGCATCCGCGATACACCCGAGAACAAAGCGACAATTTCAGGAACAATCACCGGAGGACAAGAAGCCATTAACTCTACTCTAATATTTGTAAGCAACCAAAAATACACTGCCAGAGTTGAAAACGGTGCTTTCTCGCAAGAAGTTCCACTATACACAGGCGACAACGACGTAGTTATTCTAGCAACTGACACAAACACGTTTGATAACTGGGCTGGCTTCCTCAAAGACACCATCAGATGCAACGCAAGCGTAGCTTCTTTAACTGTAACGCTAACATGGGGGCAAGACAACAGCGACGTTGACCTTCACGTTCTGGAACCAGGCGCTGATGGACGACACATATACTACAATAACATGGGCTATGGCAGCAACAGTCCCTATCTCGACATAGACAACACACATGGTTTCGGTCCTGAGCACTACTACGCAACCGAAGGCATGACTTTACCGGGTTCCACAAATCTGTACGGAACCTATCAAATCAGAGTTAACTACTACGCAGACCACGACAGTAACACAGACCAAACACAGCCGATAACTTGGCGTCTACACGTGAAATACTTGGCTTTCAAAAACCCCAACACTGGTCAAGAGTTCTGGGTTGAACAATCACGAAGCGGTAGTTTATCAGTCGAAGACAGCAGCGACACAGGCAACTTTGACCACGGCGGCGCAGGTTGGTCAGAAATTTGGACCATAAACTACCAAGCACCCGACCCACTGGTCTATGGTATTCCTCCACCACCGCAAAACGTGTTCCCCCAGTGACATACTGCCAACACTAAAAATCAGCTCTTAAGGGTGTAGGGAGCAAATCCCTGCATCCCCCTTTAGCACTTTTGTGCTCTTTTTTTATTTTTCTCAGAACTTTGTTCAAGTAGACCCTTGTTGTGAGTCAATGTTTGCAGTTTAGGGAGTGAAAGCTTTTATTCACTATACACTAAAGAGTACCGTAGCAATCTCGAGAAGGTGCGCTTGTGGAGTTTTCCGTGAAATCCGAGTTGCTGCACAAACTTGCAGAGAAAACAGTCACCAAAGAACAACTCCGCCAGATGACTGAGCAGAACTTCCAGTTGATTCCGCAAGTGCTCAGTGGAGTTTCTTCCTCAAAAGCAAATGTGAGATACGGCTGCGCCAGAGTACTGATGGATTTAAGCGCAAAGTACCCACAGAAACTTTATCCTCATATGGATTCTTTCGTAGGTCTCTTGGACAGCGACTACCGAATTCTCGTCTGGAACGCCATGGCAGTAATTGCTAACCTTTGCGCGGTTGACGCGGACAAAAAGTTTGACGCCATATTCGACAAGTACTACAGTTTATTGGATAACCCCTACATGGTCACAGTGGCTAACGTCGTGGGCAACTCGGGCAAGATTGCGCTTGCAAAGCCCTACCTTATTCCACGGATAACTGACCAGCTTCTCAGAGTTGAAGAAATTTCCACTACACCTCACCTGACTGAGGAGTGCAAACGAGTTATTGCTGAACAAGTCATAGAATGCTTTAACGTGTTTTTTGACAAAATGGGCGCTGAGGCAAAAGCGAAGGCGCTCTTGTTCGTGAAACGACAGCTGGGCAGTTCAAGACGTAATTTAAATGCGAAAGCTGAGCTTTTTCTTAAAAAATGGACCAAATAATCCTTGAGAAATTTTTCATTGGGGCTTCCAGACGCATTGGATAGCGCTTTGCTTGCAAGCTAGTATGCATGGCGTTTTGTTCTCTTCAGGTTTACATTGAGAACAGGTGTACTTGATTTTTTTCCGATGCTGCTCAGTCACAGCCACCACCGTCTTGTCTTCCAAATCTATGAACTCAGTCACCATTTCCAACGCGTTTTGGGGGCACTGTTTTACGCACTCGCCACAGCTGTTGCACTTATCCGAGTCAATGATTATGTAGAATTCTCCTGAACCGTCAATGTAGCCGTAGTGCGTAATCACTTTTCAGCACCTCAAGTACCCTGAGACTTCTGGTACAACGCATTAGCAAAAAGCGCCGCACCTGTTGCGCCCGCCACCATCGGATCCAACCCGCCATCTCGCCAGTTCGGCGACGGAAGCGTCTTCACCCCAAGTATGTTTTCAACTCTTGAAACTATACCCATGTTCTTGGATTGACCACCTGTGACGACAAATTCTTTTTCCAGACCCACACGGTTGATGAGATTCGCCATGCGTATAGCCATTGCACGGGTGTATGCGGCTAAGACTTTCTCTTTAGTCCAGCCTTTCCGAAGCAAGCCGATGGCTTCAGTTTTCGCAAAAGCCACACAGGTGCAGCTTACTGGTGGTGGTTCCTCGTCGATGCTCAATGATACTTTGCCTATATCTTCAATGGGAATTTGTAAGAGGTCAGCGAACACTTCCATGCCTCTGCCTGTGCCTGCGGCGCATTTGTCGTTCATCAAAAACGAGGTGACTCTGCCTGTTTCGTCGCAGTGTATGGCTTTGATGTCTTGTCCGCCCACGTCTAGGATGGTTCTGACTTTGGGTCCCCAGATGTAGTTTGCGCCTTTGGCGTGGCAGGCAATTTCCGTTATCGCCTTATTTGCCATGGGAACGTTTACTCTACCGTAGCCTGTCCCAACGGTGTATTTGATGTCACTTTGTTGAAGTCCTGTGCCATCTAAAACCATCGCCATGACTTTTTTGGCGCTGTCAGGGCTGTTTGAACCTGTACGGGTAATTGCCCAAGCGTACATTTCGCCATCAACCATGATTGCCGCTTTGGAGCCAACTGAACCGACATCCACGCCAGCGGTGATGGTGTCTTTACTTTTCCAACTTTTATCAGGCAGGACTCTGTGGTACTCTTGCCATCGCCAGTACTCTTTTGCGTCTTTGAGTGTTTCTTTCATTTTTGTGCCCCCTTGGCTCGATTTGCTGCTATAAGTGCAGCGCCCAGTGCACCTGCATACTCGGGGTTTTCAGGTATCAAGATGTTAATTCCAAGTTTCCGCTTCAACGACGCCACAAAGCCTACATCTTTGGCGACGCCACCAACCAGCACAACTTCGGGGTTTACTCCAAGCCTGTGTACCATCGCAGAGACCCTGTCCGCCATGGCATCGAAGACTGCTCGGGCAATCTCGGGTTTGGATTCTTGACGGTGAATAAGCGTTACAACGTCTGACTCGCCGAATATGACGCAGCTGGCGTTTATGGGACTTGCACGTTCTGCCTTAAGCGAGAGTGGTCCCATGTCTTCCATTTTCACTTCTAGGGCTCGCGCCATGGCTTCGATGAATGTGCCTGCACCCGCAGCGCACCGCTCGTTAACCACGAAGTCCATCATGATGCCCCGCTCGTCGCATTTTACGGCGCGTGCTTCTTCTGCGCCCACATCAATTATCGTTCTAGCTGTGGGGAAAAGGTGAACTCCTGCTTTTGCGTCTGTGCCCATCATGCTGGTTGTGCCATTAGCGAAAGGTGCCATGTCCATGCCTGAACCCGTTGCCAACACTTGCGCTACATCAGCTTTTGCAATCTTGGCAGTTTTCAGTGCTTCTTCGAAGGCTTGCTCTGCCGCTTTAGTCGGTTCGAAACCTGAGGCGGCTTTGCTTCTTGCGACAACTTGCCCGTCTTTGAGGATGACTACCTTGATGGTTTGGATGCCCATGTCTACTCCGGCAGTTATCACATCAGTCACCTCTAGAAGTCCACTCTGGCGGTTAGCATTTCCAAGAACGCTTCCACTCGTGTTTTCATCTGTCCGACATCTTCTCGCGTGTATTCGGTGTCTAAGTAGTAGACGGGTATGTTCATTTTGTCTAAGGCTTTTTTGACGCGTGAGTACTCCATGGCGTATAGCATGCAGCCTCGAACCACGTAGTATATGACTCCGTTTACGTTGAACTCTTTGATTTTGTTAATTAGCCAGTTGATTCTGTCTTCATTTCCATCTTTCGAAGTAAAACATGGACATGTGGAAGCCATCAGGTACCTTTCGGAAATGGCGTTAAGCATGTCATCCATGGTCCACTCGTCAATTCCCACAGGGTCGTAGAGGAGCCTGTCGCTTGAACAAAGCTCATCAGCAACAAGCACTCCCTGAGGCATGGCTTCCTCAATGAGCGTGGGTAGTTTCCAGTTGTCAGGCCAGAACATCGGCGTTCCCGTAACCAGCACTCGGGGCGTGTCTGGTGGGCAAGCCCAAGTCTTCTGCTGTACAAGCTTTTCAAGTTCGTCGCAGAGGGCTTCGGTTTTTTCTGTCCATCGTTTTATGTTATCCCATGTACTGGTTTGGTTAACAAGCATGGCATCTCTGCCCATGATGACGGGGTTGCCTTTCCTCAAGTCCTGTAGTCTACGGAAGGCTTTAGTTGCTCTCTGCATGGTCTCTATGGCTTCTCGTAGTTTTTTGCTGGTTATCTTGTTGCCTGTTATTTCTTCAATTTGTGTTTTGACTGATTTGATTTCTTCTTTCCACAAGTGCAACGACTGGGCTGAGTCTTTGACGCGTGGCGGCGACATGGTTATGATGGGTGTGTAGTCGCTCATGAC
The DNA here is from genome assembly GCA_937873375.1 of Candidatus Bathyarchaeota archaeon. Classification (GTDB taxonomy): domain Archaea; phylum Thermoproteota; class Bathyarchaeia; order Bathyarchaeales; family Bathycorpusculaceae; genus JADGNF01. The sequence continues at coordinate 7,562 of CALMWK010000061.1, read as the reverse complement.
TTCACTAAGTTTAGTCATCCCATCGCAGGTTAATGTGCTTATGATGGCGTCGCTTAGTTCCATATATGGTGATAAGTTGACCATTTTGGCTCCGATTGTGGAACGTATGACTGGGCAGACTTCCACGGGTACGACGCGGTCACCGAGTTTTGAAGTGTCGTACCAGCCTGAGTTAACACGGACAGGGATGGCGTCTGCCGCTAGAATAAGTTCAATTGGGGCGAACATGCAGAAGTAACCGATGACTTTTTTGCCTTTGGCTTTCTCTTCCAGAATCTCTTTTTCGCGTTGCCCAAAAAAGTTGGCGACTTCATCGTAGTACTGCATGGCTTCGGGTCGGGTGGGGTTTGTCTTTTTCATTCTTTCGATGTTGTCAGCCATAACTTTCACTGACATGGTTTTGGCTGCGTTTCGGAGTTCTTCACTTTCTTTTTCGGGAAGTTCAGGGACGTATTTTTTTTCTCGGCTTTGTTTTGGCATAGGGTTTATCACTCACTTTTTAGGTTAAAGTTTTATTCGCGTTGTTACGGTGATACGGTAATTGCGTTTACCAGCGCGCTTATCCCAAGCCCGATGAGCACCACTCCACCTGCGATTGATACCCATTTGCGGAACAGCGGCGCCTTGTTAAGTAGCCAGCCTGTTACTCCACCAATCAGCATCAACGGTGATAAAGCTGTTCCTATACCAAACAGGAACGCTAAGAGGAAACTGTCGACTGGTGTTGAGGAAGTAACTGAGTAAAGTAGCACGGGTGCCAGCAAGGGGCAAACGATTAAGCCTCGGGTTAAGCCCAAAGAGAACGCTTGGAAGTCAAATCTTCCAGCTAAACCTTTTCCGTTTGGTTTTTTGATGTTTTGTGCGGCGCAACCTTCTGTGCAGGTGGTTTTTCTGCTTTTGAGAATCATGTTTACCCCGATTACAATGGAAACTATACCTAAAGCGAGCAGGGCATAGTTTTGGTATGATGTGAAAATTGCGTCACCTATGGACAGCTTGAAAATTCCTATGGCGGCACCAATTAAAGCATAGGCGGTTACACGTCCACCATTGTAGATGATTGTTATGACTACGCCTTTACGGAAGCCTGCCCCGACACCTGCAATGTAACTTGTAATGTATGGAAGACATGCCGATGTGCAGAACACCAACCCAGAGAATAAGCCCAATGCGAGAGAAGCAAGATACGGGTTGGAGATTTCAGTCAGCAACGACATGTTCAGTGTCACATGAATTTTTGATATAACCAAATGGCGAACTTTGACATTTAAATCTTGCACATTTTACAGTCTACCAAAAAATCTGCCTTGAAAAGCTGAAAATAAAAGATAACTGAAAAATGAAGCAAAAAGCTCAGATTTGTCCCGTTATAGATTGTATGCTTCTTCGCCATGCTGACTTAAGTCTAACCCTGCATCTTCTTCTTCAGCACTGACTCTCAACGGGGAGAAAACATTAACCAATTTCAGCAATAGATATGAACCAAAGAAAGCAAAAGCGGAAACAACGCCCACAGCTAGAATTTGCGCACCCAATTGATACATGTTGCCTTCGAATAACCCTGACACGTTGTTAACCATCGTTGTTGCAAACAATCCCACACCTATAGCGCCCAAGATACCTCCAATGCCATGACACGCAAAAACATCTAAAGTGTCATCAATTCTTGACCTCCCTGCACGCCAATTAGCTACCAGATTAGAGATTACTCCTGCCGCTAAACCAATAATTACTGCAGAAGTGACGTTAACGTAGCCTGCCGCAGCTGTAACCGCTGCCAGTCCACAGACGGCGCCAACCGCTATGCCGACTGCTGAAGGTTTCCCTTTAGTTATCCACTCCAGAATCATCCAACTTACCGCTGCTGCACCTGCAGCCAAGTTAGTAACAACTACAGCTGAAACAGCCAAGCTGTCTGCGGCAAGTGCACTGCCTCCATTGAAGCCAAACCAGCCGAACCACAGCAGACCCGCACCTAAAATTACATAGGGAATGTTTGTGGGTTTGAACTCTGTGGTCTGAGGCATAGGTGCACTCCCACCTTTTCCACCTATAGCTTTCATGTGGTCTTTCCAGTAAACGCAACCTCTTCTTCTGCCCACAATCAACGCAGCCGCCAAAGCAGATAAACCCGCGGCAATGTGCACAACGATGCCACCTGCAAAGTCAACGGCACCTAGAGCCCGTAACCAACCGTCGGTGTTCCACATCCAGTGGGCAATAGGCGAGTAAATGAAAATAGACCACAAAACGACAAAAATGAGCAAAGAACGGAACCGTACTCTTTCAGCACACGCACCAATAATTAACGCAGGTGTGATTGCTGCAAATTTTAGTTGGAATGCAAAAAACAGCAGTTCAGGGATGGCTGGTGCGTAAGGACTGACGTCGTTTATTCCGATATGGGTGAGTCCTGCCAAAGACAGGTTGCCTATTATGCCGTGGAAACTTGGGCCAAAAACGAGGCTGTAACCACAAAAAAGCCAGATGAGACTAACTACTGCAAAGATTATTATGCATTGAACTAACGTGGAGACAAGGTTTTTTCTGCGGACTAATCCGCCGTAAAAGAAAGCCAACGCTGGAGTCATGACCATGACGAGAGCTGTAGCCATTAAAACCCATGCAACATCGCCTGCAGACATGTTTGTGCCTTCTTTCAAGTTTTCTATCTAATTTTACATTCATTCACCACATTCAAATATTTAAACAATACATTTATAATGTAAATTTTGGGAAAAATGGATTATTGGCGATTTTATGTCGTGTAGTTTGAATGTTTGTCCATTTTTTGTTGTGGCTTTGGTTTTAAACCTGAAAAATGTCCAAAATTCAGTTTGACTGAAGGTTACTAAAAAAGGGAAGGGGTGGAGCCTTTTGGGCTTTTGAGTCTGTGCTTATTCTAGGCAGTATGCTTCTTCGCCGTGTTCACTAAGGTCTAAGCCTGCATCTTCTGCTTCTGGGCTCACCCTTAGCGGGGAGAACCTGTTGAGTAGCTTCAATAGCAAGTACGAGCCTACGAATGCGAAGGGCACGACTACGCCGACGGCTATCAGCTGAGCAACCAGTTGGCCTGGGTTGCCGTAGAGTAGGCCGTTTACGCCGTTGACTGATGCGATGGCGAATAGGCCGACTGCTATTGAGCCCCAGAGTCCGCCCATGCCGTGGCATGCAAAGACATCTAAGGTGTCGTCTATTCGGGATCTGCCTGCTCTCCAACCTGCTATGAGGTTGCTGATGACGCCTGCTAGTAGGCCGATGATTAGTGCTGAGGATACGCTGACGAAGCCTGCTGCGGGGGTTATGGCGACGAGACCAACGACTACACCGATGGATATGCCGACTGCTGAGGGTTTGCCTTTAATTATCCAGTCCATGATCATCCAGCTGACTCCGGCTGCGGCTGCGGCTAGGTTTGTGGTGACGAAGGCTGAGACTGCGAGCTCGTTTGCTGCCAGTGCGCTGCCTGCGTTGAATCCGAACCATCCGAACCATAGGAGTGCTGCGCCTAAGATGACGTAGGGGATGTTGGTTGGTTTCTCTGGTGTTTCTTTTACATCTAAGGTTTTCATGTGGTCTTTCCATGGTGTGACGCATCCTTTTCGTCTCGGGCCTACGACGAGGGCTGCTGCGAGTGCTGAGAAGCCTGCTGCGATGTGGACGACGATGCCGCCTGCGAAGTCAATGGCGCCTATGCCGAGTAGCCATCCGTGGGGGTTCCAGACCCAGTGTGCGATGGGTACGTAGATGAGTGTTAACCAGAGTACGCTGAAGATGAGTAAGGTGCGGAATTTGATGCGTTCCGCGAATGCGCCTACCATGAGTGCGGGTGTGATAGCGGCAAACTGTAGTTGGAAGGCGAAGAATAGCAGTTCAGGTATTGAACCGTATGGTGTGTGTATGGTTATGTTGTTGAGTCCGAATAGTGAGAGGTCGCCGATGACTCCGTTGATGCTTGGTCCGAAGACCATGCTGTATCCCCAGAGTGCCCATACGACGGCTATGACTGCGTATATGACTAGGCACTGGACTATGGTGGATACGAGGTTTTTTCTTCTGACTAATCCGCCGTAGAAGAAGCCTAATGCTGGTGTCATTAGCATTACTAGGGCGGTTGCGGTTAGGACCCATGATATGTCTCCTGCGCTCATTTTTCACATTCCTCTTTTTGACGTTTGTTAATTGATTTCTGTGTTTTCTGTGCATTTATCGCGTTAAAGTATATAAGACTATCTGTTTGATTAGTGTTTTTTTATGTTTCTGGACATATGTTTTGGTTTTTGGGTTTTGGCTGAATCTTCATCCAAATCTGCCTGAAAGTTGCGGTTGCAGCTTGAAAGTTGTCCAACCGAAAAGCGAAGTTTTTCTGCTCTGCTGTTTGGCGCGGAACCATGGGCTATTATTTGTAGTTGCGAACATGTTTTCGACCTCTGATAGGTCCCCATCTTTTCATCTACCCCCTCCCCCCTCTTTTGAACTGCCCATTTTGAGCCCAGTTTTTGATTCAGGGTTCAGATTCGGGTTTAGTCTGCGGCTGGGAAAGGCGCGTTTCGGCGGAATTCGGCTCAAAAAGGCTGGTTTTGGCGCGTTAGTTTTTTATTGTTCTTTTCCCGTTTAGATTGTTTGGAGTGTGTATGTTCACGATGAAGGTTGTTGCTTTCAATGGCAGTGCACGAAAAGACGAAAACACCACCTACACCTCAAATGTGCCCTCAAAGTTCTTGAAGCAGTCTGTTTAAACAATTAGCCGAACCCAACCCGAAATTCCAACCACTTTTAGCAGTAACTTTTATTTGTGTAGTTTTTCATGTATGTGTGTTCTGGGCGTTTAGGGGATGCCTCGATAGCTCAGCCCAGTAGAGCGGCTGCCTTGTAAGCAGCAGGCCGCGGGAGCAAGGCCCGCTCGAGGCTCCACATTCTGTTTTTCAGCGTGTTTTTGGTGGTTTTTGTTGTGTTTTTTTGTTGTACAAACAGACGGATATGTTTATTAAGAATCACGATTGCAGATGATCCAGATGTGTTTAGGGAGGGCAGAAGAATTTGGATTTGCAGTGGTTCCACGGGCACGGACACGATGAGCATTTGCGTTGCCCCTACAAGGGCTGCGAAAAAACGTTTGAGAAGCCCACCGTTTTAACCGACAAGTCAGGCGTAACCCGACAATCCTACTACGCTTGCCCGTTCTGCATGTCCAAAATCGACATAGTCACCGAAAACACGAAAATCGTCGACGTAAAACCCGTTGATTACCCGCCGAAAGTTTTTGATTCCCCAGCAAAATGCGCACATTTCAGTGGACTGCTGGGTCCTGCAGGAGTCGGCGGCAGCGGACAGATACCCGACGAATGCTTGGTCTGCCCCAAAGTTTTGCAGTGTGACGTAAGAAGAAAATAAACAACACCGCTGAACTTTTGCAAAAAAATTTGCTACAGCCGTCATACCCTTTTTTACAGAAGAATTCTGTTAGGCTCCAACTAAAGCCAGTTGTTGTTTGGCTAAGGTTTTTATGGTGCTTGCCAAATTATGTTCTCTGAAACCTTCAGCGGGGCTGTCGGCTAGCTTGGTCCAGGCTTGTAGACTTGGGCTCTATAGACCCCGGTTCAAATCCGGGCAGCCCCACCACTGACTTTTCATTCTTAGCTAAATCAAAGTTATTCACCAAATTGCCCTCCGAGAACTGCGTTATTAGGTGTTTTAAGTGGTTTTCAAACGTCTTACTCAAGTTAAAGCCATATTCTTTCGACTTTTCAACCAAGTCTCTGTCTAAATAAAGAACAACATTACCTTTGGAAGTCATTGTATTCGCACCCGTGCGCATCCGAAGGGAACTTATTGCTATAAAGTTGGTCTTTTCAGCTTACATAAAAGTTCAGCACGCGCTCCGTAAATTGAGTTGCTTTTCCGAAAAACATTCATTCTATTATGCATAATATTATTTGGTAAATAGGATGATTCTAAAATTCCACTTCTCAGGATTAAACTGGAGAATAATAAAAGTAATAATTGCCCTCCTGATAGTGGCCTTCATCATAGCAGCTATAGCAATAAGCTACCACCCCACAACGGACCAATCAACCCAAAAACCTTCTCCAGAACCCACATTATTATCCACGCCATCAGCTTCACCAACTTCACCGTTATCAACTCCAACACTTTCACCAAGCCCACACGCAACAATTACATTAATCATAACTGATACAGAAACAAGCAAATTCGTAGATAACGCTTCAGTTCTTATTGATGGCAAAGACGTGGGAACAACGATGCAAAACGGGGAGTTGCAGAGCGGAAATATCGAGTATGGTAAACATATACTCAGCATTATTCCGTATTATGAACAATATACCGTTGAACAGAACATTACAGTTTCAGGCGATGTAACATTACCTATTTCAATCAACATGCCTAATGCCGTTTTCGAAGCCAAAGTTGAAGTAAAACTTGACTATGTAGCATTTCGAGAGCTAGGAAGAGTTAGAATCACTTTAACAAATACCGGACAAGTTGCTTCCCAAAACACTATAGCACTTATTTTTGTTTATCTTGAGGATAATCTGGATACTCCTGTTACAAACAAAACAATTGATTTTGGTAACGTTGAAGCAGATGGACAGCCAATAACAAAAGAAATCGCGGGAATTGACAGTTTTGTTTGGCCAACAGTAGAGCGCGTGGTGGTAGTTATTGTCGACAGCTGGAAGTACATACCAGAAAACAATCAGGTAATAACTCAAAGAGCGGTTCCACTTTGGTTCACTGCCGAAATCATAGACCATACTTACGCCTACCTCAATGAGCACCCTGAAATAAATGGGACCGTAGCAAAAATAATCCTTACACGGTGATTTCACGCGCGCGGTAGCTTAGCTTTAAGCTCGGCATCATAAACTCTACATGTTCCCGCTTAAGCCAAGCATTGGTAAACCATTTAATGCTATTTCTAGCAGTCTGCTTAGCGAGATGAATCCCATTAACATCACACAGTAAATGGTGGTACTTGTGTGCATGCTCAAAAAGCGAGGTTACATAGGACCGGACATACTTAGAATCCAAATACGCCCTAAACTCGTTCCAATCAACAGTTATGGACCCCTTGGACTCTATAGACTCTGGTTCAAATCAGGGCACCCCACCACTGCATTCTTGTACCATAAGAGCAAATGGTTATTTTTCGGGGGTGTTGTAATAAAAAAATGGGGCAGGTTTGTCTCTTTGGTAAACCGCTGGATGGTTTTTAGCTTCGTAGTTCTTTGATGCGTTCGTTTACTGCTTCGATTTCTTTCTGGAGTTCCTGAGCGTAGTTTTCCAGATGTTTAATTTTTTCTTCTTTTGTTAGGAAGTGTCTTCCGTGAGGCTGACAGTTGCAGCTTATGGAAGGTTCGCATCCGCATTCTTCATGCATTTTGACAAATCACCTCCAGTTTTTCTGCAATGCAACTATTCAAAGTAAAGCATTTAAACTATCAAGTTTATAGTAATATAGTAACTATGCTCAAAGGAAGTAGAGAAAACATGCCTGACGAGTGCAATCACCTTTGTTTCTGCCCCATCGAAGGCGTCAT